>CAYZRH010000009.1:0-47346 GCA_964480805.1 uncultured Desulfurococcaceae archaeon | reverse complement strand
CACTAGTTATTCTATAGACAAGTGCCTTATACCTATCACGTTCTTCAACTCTATGCCTTCCTGGCTTCATATGGAATTTTACCCCATAGAATACTATACGATACTTCTCCGGATTCCTACGATCTATTTTAGCATCTACACTACCATCTGCATAAAATAGCCCAGTCAGATACTCTATGGGTTAATTAGTAGAAACCTTGTCTAAGACTTTTTCAGAAACCATGGTATAATACTCTTCACCAAGGATATATGGTCTAAAACAAATCCTATACGGGTTTTTATTAACAGTATAGACACGTAATTTAGGCTCTACACCAAAAACTTTAGTAAACAAACCCTTTAGAATACATGTTTAAATAAAGCTTGTTGATCCAATACTTACTTCAAAATTTCCTAAACCCCTATAACCATCCCCATCAAATAATCCAAAAAAGACATGTCTATACATACTAGTTCCCTCTGTAGAAATAGAAGTATATAAAAATCGTTAAATAAAAGATATAAAACCTCAAGAATATCTAAAATAACTAAAATAGTATATACAACATAGAAGTGGGCCGGTAGCTCAGCCTGGAAGAGTGCCCGGCTTGCAACCGGGAGGTCCCGGGTTCAAATCCCGGCCGGTCCATTAGTTTTCTTTTATCTTTATTTTTAGGTAGGTGTTTGTTTTCGGTGTTATGTTTATTATTTGTTTTATTTGTTGTGTATTTGTTATTGTGAGTTGTTTTTGTCTTTCTAGTTGTTGGTATTGTTTTGTTGTTAGTTTGTCTATAAGTTTATCTATTGTTGTCTCTACTGCTTTCCTACACACTGTTATGCTTGCTATGTGGTGTCTAGGTATAGGCTGTCTTAGCTCTCTCATTTCACATACATATACTAGTACAACTCTAGACTCCAATTCTAACTAGCCTCTCTACCAACTCTCTTCTTAACCAAACCCTTTATCAAAGCTATAGCATGTATTATTGACTCAGGCCTAACTGGACAGCCAGGTACATAGTATACAGCATCAACTACTACACCCTGCTTGTCAAGTATTTTTAGAAGCTCTTTAACACCACCTATTGTAGAGTATGTATCATGCCATATACCTCCGCCTACAGCACACGATCCTAGTGCTACAACTATCCTTGGACGTGGAACAGCTTTTACAGCATTAACAACCTTTGGTAGAGACTCTAGTGTAACAGGGCCGGTAAATAATAGTGCGTCAGCATGACGTGGGCTAGCAACTAGTTTAACACCAAATCTTTCAGCATCAAAGTATGGAGTGAGTACATCGACAACCTCTATATCACAGCCATTACAACTACCACTATTGAGGTGGAAAACCCATATACTCTTCTTAAGAAACCTCACTCTCCACCACCAAATCTTCTCTCAATAGCTTCTAGAAACTTTCTACGCCTACAACCCGGGTCTAGATCAATATAGTTTTCTACAACACTAGACTTCCCAAGAACATAGTCCTTCTGTTTAACAGTCATAAAACCTCTACCACACTCACTACAGCCAACAGTATCATGGACAACCTCCTCATACAAGTCATTAGGGTTATCAGTAGCTAGTTCAAAACCAGTTGTACCACGAATAGCCTCTACAGGACATACGTCAACACATCTCCAACAGAATATACATCTACCAATAAAGTATCTAAGAACAACTCTACCACCCCTCTCCATAATCTCTAAAGCATTAGATGGACAAACTAGAACACACGCACCACAACCAATACACTTCTCACTATCAAACTCTATCTTACCACGAAAATCGCTAGTGACAAGAGGTGGTTCATACGGGTACTTGCGGGTGACACGGCCAGTTCTACCAGCAATACCTAGTATACGTAGGAAACCTAGAACTCTAGACTTAACACGAGCCAACCATAATCACCTAATACAACCCAGTCTATCTAATGAAACCCATTTCCTAGAACCATCACTACGTATTATAAGCAGTCGATCAGTACATGAGAAACACGGATCAATACTAGCAATAGTGATAGGGGCATCAGCAAGAGACTCCCCCTCCAACATAACCCTTAAAGCAGGTATGTTATTATATGTAGGAGCCCGCACTTTCCACCTATACGGTCTACCATGACCAGTTATAATAAAGTGTACATCCTCACCACGTGGAGCTTCAACAACAGACACTGCAACACGGTTTTCAGGTATAATAAACTCCTCAACCATAATAGGCCCTTTAGGAATATTCTCAAGAAGCTGTCTAACCATACCAATACTCTCAAAAACCTCTTCAACACGTACAAGAAAACGTGCAAGGTTATCTCCAGAGTCGTAGACAGGCACGTTAAAAGACACATCTCTATAAGCAGCATAGGGTAGGTCGCGTCTAACATCACGGTCAAGCCCTGAACCACGAGCTGTAGGTCCAACAACAGATAATTTACGAGCATCCTCTCTAGATAGTACACCAGTACCACTAAGCCTCTTCTTCACTTGTGGAACAGAGACCATTGTATCAACAAGCTCTTGGAACTCTCTCTCAATAATCCTTAACATATCAAGTGTACGCCCAATCTTCTCCCCACTAACATCTCTACGCACACCACCAACCATGTTAATACCATAGGTTTTACGGCTACCAGTAAGCATTTCAGCAGCAACCATAACGTGTTCACGTATCCTCCATGTATGCATAAACCCTGTGTCATAGCCTAGAAGATGGGCTGCAACACCAATCCATAGTAGGTGGCTATGGATTCTCTCAATCTCAAGAACTATACTACGTATATACAGTGCTCTCTCAGGAACATCAATGCCAGCAGCCTTCTCAACAGCTTGTGAATAACATACAGCATGTTCAAAACCACATATACCACATATACGTTCAGCAAGAAAGTTTACCTGTTGATAAGTCATACGAGACTCTCCAAGCTTCTCAATACCACGGTGTACGTGGAAACCACGATACTTTACATCAACAACACGTTCACCTTCAACATAGAGCTCGAAATACTCTGGCTCATGGAGAGCAGGATGGTAGGGTCCAATGGGTACTGCAACACCAGTAGCTCCTTCACCAACACGTTCACTTGATGCAAGTATCTTTGGCCTAAGATTATAGGGTACATCCTTGCGTAACGGGTAGAGGTTGTTAGGCCAACTAGGTGGTAGTACGAGTCTATACTCACTTCTACCACTAAACCTTATACCAAGTAGATCCCTTGTCTCCATTTCACACCAGTCAACAGCAGGCACTATATCGACAATACTTGGTACAACAGGGTTCTCTGGATCAGCATATACTTTAACAACAATATTCAATCCATTCCTATCATCACCAAATATATGGTATACTGCAAAATATCCATTAAGAGATCTCTCGTCAACACCAGCACATGTTCTATGGAAGCATCCTAGATCCCAGTAGAGTTTTTTAGCAAGATCTCTTAGAGAGCTGGGGCTTATAGTAGTATATAGTGTATCATCCTTAAAAACTATATCAGCACTTCTATCAACCCCCCTTATAACACTAGTATATTTATCAACAACTTCTCTACCCATAAAACCTACACCCTGGCAACATGTGTTATTAAAGCAACTACCACTAGTATAGAGTATATCTTTAACAGTGTAACAGGTGCTATATCAACACGTGATCTAGCTAGAATAGCCGCTATAACACAATAAATAATCCATAGTAAGACAACAGCTAATATACTATAGAATAACATAGATAAACCATTAAAACCAAGGAGACCTAGAAGTAGAGTTAATGGAATTATCTTTACAAACAACCTTCTCAAATACATAGAGTATAGAAACAATCCTAGTAGTGGACCGCTAAGCTCAATAACAATACCAGATGCTAGTTCAGGCTCTGCTTCAGCAATATCAAACGGTATTCTACCACTAGCTACATAACTAGATATGAATAGTGCTACTAGTACTATTACTAGAGAAGCCTTTATAGATACTTGGGATAAGCTATTGAATGATGACGTGTTTGCAAAGAAAGCATATAGTCCAAAGAGTATTATAAAAGCAATTTCATTTACAAGTGTAAGCATGATCTCTCTTGAAGCACCTATAATGGCAAACGGGTTTGTTGTGACAAGCGGTATTGATATAAAGATTACTTGGGTAATCATAAATAGTGCTATAACAATAAATATATCGTATTGAATAGAGTATACAGTTATGAATACTATATAGAAGGCTATAAGCAAAACCTCCATTATAAACAATAGTATGATTAGTATGAATAAATGGAGTGAATTATATGGGGTAATAAAGTCCTTTTCAAACAACTTAAGAAGATCATACCATGTCTGTAGTATTGGAGGACCAATTCTACTATGTACTCTAGCTTTAACCTTTCTCTCAACACCATCAAGTAGTGGCGGTATAGTAGTTAAGACAGCTACACCTAGAGCAACTAGTATGAGTGTAATAGGGCTCATTTAAGACTACCTCCATGAGAGAATTATTGCTATAGCTAGTAGTGATAGTGTAAACAATAGCCCAATCCATAGAGACGCAAGCATTACCGACTTAGCTAGAGATCTCTGTATAATAGATAGCTTGTCAACAACTCTCTTTATTAAACAGACTATACCATACTCAACTCTATCACTAAAACGTATAATCTTAACCATAACATACTCTAGTACTCTAGGTGGACTACGCCCTATACTAACAAATCCCTTCTTAACCTTCTCAACAATCCTCTCTAAGTGCCTTATTGAGGATGCTGCTAGAGAACTCAAACTTCTATACCTCCAAACCATATCTTAGACTCTTTAACAACTATGTATCTATATAGGTATATTGATAGAGCTAGACATACTAAACCTACAATATAGACTATAGTTGTTATAAAGTCTATAAAAGCTTCTACACCAACATAGATCATGTACCCAGTCATAAAAATTAGTGATAAAGCTAGGAGGAACTCACTATATATTTGAGACCATTCAATACTAATGACTGGTCTTAATGGAGTTGTTCTATAGGAGCTAGTGTATACGCCAATGTATTTTATAGAATATACTATAGAGAGTATTGAAGCAAAAACCATTCCAACTAGTAGTGGGAAAGATACCATAGGGTCCCTAGTAAGAAGGCTGAACGCTAATACTATAGTAGATAGTTTAGCATAGAACCCTATTGTTGGAGGCATACCTGCTAGTGAGAAGAAGCCTATGACAACACTATTATAGATTCTTGGAGAGAGCCTAGCTAGATAGCCTAGTCTATACATATCTCTAGTATTAGTTAACAACTCAATAGTACCTATGTTAAGGAATACTTGTGTCTTAACAAGTCCGTGGTAGAGCATATAGAGTATTATAATCTTAAAAGCTAGCAACGGCGTTATAGGTAGTAGACTAAGTATCATAACCATAACACCGTAGTGGCCCATAGAACTATAGGCCATCATCTTCTTAACATCAACTTGGGCTACAGATAGTAGGAAGCCATAGACTATTGTTATAAAGCCTTGGATTAGGAGAAGCCATGTAAATACAGCCATGTTTAAAGCTATTGTTGTATATAGTCTCAATATACCGTATACAGCCATTTTAGACATAAGACCACTAAATAATGCTGTAACAGGTGATGGAGCTTCTGTGTAGGTGTCTACAAGCCAGAAGTGCAACGGTATTTGTGCAAGCTTTGTTGTAAAACCTATTAATAGTAGAAAGGTAGTCAACGGATCAGCTATAATCCCTGACATGGATAGTGTATGGAAGTCTGCAAAAACGCCTTTCTCAAAACCTAGGTGGAGGGATGATACTGCAAGCCATGTGAATAGTGATATATCTCCAGTTGTAGCACATAGTATTAGATACTTTGTTGCTATACTCCAGTTTCTAAACCCTTTCTCCAGGAGTATTAAGAGAAAGCCTAGTAGTTCAACACTAATCCATAGTACAACTAGTTCTATAAGTGTCTTTGCTGTAAAGAACATGATCAGTAGTGCTAGTGCTAGATCAATAACTGTTTGTAGAGAAGATATTTTACCAAACAATATCCTTAGATACCCTTCACTATAATAGCTTATAGCAATACAGCATAGACTAGCTAGTAGTAGGAAAAACAACTGTATCTTATCAACAACTACTAAACCAGTTATTATAACAGCCCACACTGATAGAAAGGCAATTCCTCTAGCTATACGGCTAACTCTCCTATCTCTATCAACTATAGAGCCTCCATAAACTACTAGTATAAGCATTATAAGCCAGTACATATACCTATAGTACATGTAGTCCATTATCATGAAACCCTCCTACCAATAACTATTAGTGAATAAGATAGTATAAGGAATGGAGGCAGAGAGATCATGTATAGTATTGTATAGAGTATTGAACTAACATTTACAAATAGTATTAATGGATACAATATACTTGTCAGAGAAGATACTAGAATACATAATTGGATACTATTAAGCGAGTTGTTATCTAGCTCTCTATTATAGAGTATAATGGGCTTCCCATAATAGACTGGTATATACTTAGTGACGATCATTATAGATACAACAATTATAGCTAATACACTTAATAAGACAAGTATAGACTCTAGACAAGGTATTCTCTCAAAAACCATGAGGACAGCTAATAGTTTTGATAGAAAACCCGTTGTTGGGGGAACACCCAGTATTGAGAACAATGCTAGTAGTCCACCTATAGAAGCATAGGGTAGTATATGGGATAGACCACGTAGTCTATGCAACAACCTTAAACCAGTAACTTGTTCAGCCAACCCTATATCTAGAAACAATGTTGTCTTATAACCCATGTGTGCAGCTACTGCTAACAAGAATGCTGTAAAAGCTGTTACTGAGCCAGAGTACATGTAGTATACAAGCATTGTTAGTGAGAATCCATTACATGCTATAGTACTGTAGGCTAGAAACCTCTTACCATCTCTCTGCACATAAGCTTGGAGACCTCCATAGACTATTGAGACTAGGCCCAGTACTAGGAGTACTGTATACAACAGCTGTTGATCAGGGCAATAGGTTATTGAGAGTAAACGGTAGAATCCATATAAACCCATAGAAGTCATAACACCGCTTAACAGTGCAGACGCTGGTGCTGGAGCTACAGAGTGTGCGTCTGGAAGCCAGAAGTGTAGTGGTAGTATAGCTGATTTAGCTAGGAAGCCTATAGTGAGTAGTGGTAGTGTATAGGTTGGAGCATAAGCCTTATTCTCTACAAGTGCTTGGAAAGGCTTTAGTAGAGCACCTACTATATCCTCTACAGACACTACTATAGTAGTTAGCATGAATATACTTACATAGATTAGTGTAAATAATGACAGCTCAAAAGTTAGTGATGATACAAATAGGAATCTCTTAGAAGCTCTTGTACTACCCTCAATACTATGTCTCTCACCAACACCTACAAGATAGAATCCTAGTAGTTCAGCTATAGTCCATGATAGTGCTAGGAATAGTATGTTTGGAGATATAAATACTGTGACTAGTAGTATTGAGAATAGATCTATAGCTATAGGCAGTGATCTAGGGTATTCTGCTAATAGGATATAGTATTCTGTATAAGCTGATACAGGTATTATAACATATATTGATATGAGTGAGAGTATTAGAGAAGTTATGTCAATAAATCCATTATAATAGTATAGGAGTGTTAGAAAGCCCAAGACTATATAGCCTAGGGTCTTAACGAGTACTCTATACTTGTAAACACTTATTCTATAACTAGAGAATATAGTGAGCAAGGGTATGATGTAGGAAAAACAGTATATTATACTAGAGTGTATGGAGGTCAATTGCTACCAATACCTCATACTCATAGCTTCAAATCTTGCTCTAGCAAACCTTTCAACAATAGACTTCTTAACATCAGTAAACACCATAGCTTCTTCACCATACAGTATAGCTCTAGCTGGACACATAGCTGCACAAGCTGGCTCTAGACCATCTCTCCTAAGACTACTACATAGATCACACTTTATAGCTACACGAGACTTGACATCAAGCTCTGGTATACCGAATGGGCAAGCATATAGGCAAGCCATACACCCAATACACCTTGACTCTATAACATAGACTGCTCCACTAGAGTCTCTAGTCATAGCACCTGTTGGACACACGTCAATACATGGTGCTCTACGACAGTGGAAACAAGACAATGGTATCTCAAGCCCAATACTAGTCCTATAAACTCTAATAAACGGGGTGTTGTTAATGAACTCACATACAGCTTCACACGTACCACATCCAATACACTTACCTAGATCAACTATTCTAAGATACTTAGGCTTACCCATATCCTCTAAACCTTCACTCATAAGGAAACCACCCCTCTATGGAGAAGGAACTAGTTTTTGAAGACTAGCTTTAACCCAGTTATCTAGACTACGTGCAGCTTTAAGACCGCTGCCAATAGCTGAGCCAACCTTGGAAGGCCCGTTAACAACATCTCCAGCAGCAAATACTTTAGGGTTGCCAGTCTGCATCAACTCATTAACAACTAGTGTACCCCATCTAGTAACACTCAATCCTAGTTTCTTAAGAACCTCTTCACTCTCAGTATCAATTGGTGGTGTAGCACGTTCACCAGTAGCAAAGACAACCATGTCAGCCTCTAGTACAAACTCTGAACCAGGTATTGGTATAGGCTTTGGACGGCCACTCTCATCTGGTGGTCCAAGCCTCATTCTCTGAAACTTGACACCATTAACTCTACCATCCTCTACTATAACCTCTACTGGTGAAGCAAGCTCTATAACTTCTACACCAATTCTCTTAACTTTCTCAAACTCGTAGAGACCAGCTGGTGCTTCACGTACTGTACGTCGGTAGACTAGATAAGTCTCTGAACCATCATGGAGTGCTTGTTCAGCGGCATCTATTGCACTATAGCCTCCACCTATAACAACTACTCTCCTACCAATATGCGGGGGCTTATCTACAAGGCCTAGTTCATATACACGGTGTTCATAAACATACTCTAGTGCTGTATAAACACCTTCTGCATCAACACCTGGTATTCTTGGAACCCTTGATCTCCATGTACCAGTTGTCAGTAGTACTGCGTGATAGTTTTCAATAATCTGTTCTAATGGAACACTTTTTTCAACAAAAACGTCTCCTTCATCAACACGCTTACCTCCAGTAAAGACTTTTGTCTTTAATATAAACTTTACGTTAAAGACTTCTTCAAGCTCCTTTACACCATCTAAAACGTGTTCACGAGGTATTCTCCACGGCGGTATAGCGAAAACCATTAAGCCTCCGGCTAAAGGTAGTTTGTCATAAACGTCTACATCGTATCCTCTACATACTAGATAGCCTGTAGCAACTAGTCCAGCAGGTCCAGCTCCAATAACAGCTACTTTAACATTGTTACTTGGTGGTTTTTCTTTACATAAGAATGTGAATTTCATGTACTTACCCAATAGCATACACCTCTCTAGTACTAGCTAGTATTCCTGTCTTACTAATACACTATCTCTTTACACATAGGTAGTAAGTTTGATAGACTTAGATAAACTCTACGGTGCAAGTATATACGTTACTATAAATAAATATATGGGTACATATGTCTAGATACCCTATATTCAGGTATAGTTTGAATAGATAGTGTGTTTACTGTGGAACAACTTATGTTAGACCTAGTAGTTTAAGAAGTATAGAGGCTATTGTAAAATATATTGTAAGCCCAGTTATATCTGATACAGTACTTATTAGTGGAGCAGATATTATTGCTGGATCAGTCTTTATAGCCATAGCTATAAAGGGTAGTAGTACACCCATAAGACTAGCTACAACAACTATACATGGTAATGAAAGTGCTACAATAGATGCTACAACAATGTTATGTGATATAGTGTATGCTAGTAGGAAGCCTACTGGAGAAATAGTTAGTGCTAGTAGAGATGAAGAGACAACCTCCTTACCAACAATGCGTAAGAAGTCGTATGGACGTGCTTCACCAGTAGCAAGACTACGTATAACAAGTGTAGCAGCTTGAGAGCCAGCATTACCGCCAGTAGCTGTGAGTAGGGGTATGAAGAAGCTTAGAGCTATAACACTAGACAAGACGTTCTCAAAGAACCCAATAACAGATACTGTAATAGACTCCATAACATAGAGGAATATAAGCCATGTAGCACGTCTACGTACAAGCTCTGTTACACGAGCAGTAAGATAGCTACCCCGCACACTCTCTCCAAGACCACCAAACTTCAGTATATCCTCAGTAGACTCTGCAACAATAACGTCTATTATGTCGTCAACAGTTATAGCTCCCAAAAGCCTATCCTTATCATCTACAACAGGTATTTCAACAAGATCATACTTTACTACAAGCCTTGCAGCTTCCTCACGATCAGCTAGTACATGGACTCTAGCTGGACAAGGCTGTACCACCTCTCTAAGCCTACGATCACGCGATGCTGTAAGCAAGTTCTTAAACTCAATCCATCCAACAAGCTCTCCACCACGATCAACAACGTATACATAGTTAAGCTTATCATAGAGGCCAAGCTGGTATTTAACAGTATA
Source organism: uncultured Desulfurococcaceae archaeon (assembly GCA_964480805.1). Lineage (GTDB taxonomy): Archaea > Thermoproteota > Thermoprotei_A > Sulfolobales > Desulfurococcaceae > CAYZRH01. Next base: position 36,840 of record CAYZRH010000009.1, on the reverse strand, counting down.
TTCTTCAAGAACCTTACCGACAACCTCGTCAACACTAAAGACTGGTATACGGGTTGTCATTACACCACCAGCACTCTCTGGAGGATAGCGGAGTAGTGTAGCAACCTCCTCAATCTTCCATGGAGGGAGTAGTGCTAGGATCCTTCTACGTGTACGTGGAGGTAGACGTGCTAGTATGTCAGCTATTACGTCAGGCTGCATATCACTCATAATACGTGCTATCTTAGAGACGCCCTTTGATACAACAACTTCATATAGTACTTCATCAGACAGTCTGTCAAGTATTTCTACATAGTAGCTACTAGGTATTAGCCCTAGTACTAGTCTACGTTCACTACTATCAAGTCTTTCAATAACATCAACTATGTCTTGAGGCCTCATCTCTATAACAAGCTTCCTTAACTCATCAACTCTATGTTCTCTAATAAGTTCTCTAATACTCTCAATAGCCTCGTCAATAGATACTGTAGTATCCATAGACACTATACCCACCTTAAGAGCCCCTTTTCTTGGTTAAAGTTTAGATAGTCTATACTTAAAAGTAGTGTTGTCTAGGATATTGTTTAAAAACAATATGTATTATATAGAAAATAGTCTATATTCTATATAAAAATGATCATATGAAGTTTTCCTTTAACCTATAGTTTAGCTACCACTCTTCTTACTCCTACCCTCTACTACAACCATTGTTGATGTAGTCCTTATTTCTGGGAGCTTCCTTATCTTATTAGTTATGATCTCTCTTATCTTTTCAAGACTATCTGCTTCTATAAGTGCTACTATATCGTATATACCGTATACTATGTATACTTCAGATATCTCTGGTATATCATAGAGTTGCTCCATAACACGTGTTTCAGCACCAATATCTGTCTGTATGAGTATTATTGCTTTAGCTTGAGCTGCCATACTCTTTACCTCCATATAACATAACTATATATTCTAGGATAAGAAGTTTTCTCAATTAGATGCTTAAGCTAGTCTCCAGCCATAGTGTGGTTAGAGGTGTCTCCAAGAATATATGTAATATACTATAGAATGGATGATCCACGTAAGAATACCTCTGTTAAAATGGTTAAGAAGGGGCTTGCAAGATTTACCCGCAGGTTTCCAAGAAAAGCCGTTGTACTCGATCCGTTTGCACGTGAATACCTTGGTCCATGGGATAGAGTTTTTATTGAGAAGTACGGGGTTGTTGTAGTAGATACTTCATGGAAGAGGATTAGCTCTAGACAATTCACTAGACTACCGGGGATACACCGTAGACTACCATACCTAATAGCTGGAAATCCAGTAAACTATGGTAAACCATACATGCTAAGCAGTATAGAAGCTGTAGCAGCAGCACTCTACATAACAGGGTTCATGGAAGCTGTAGAGAAACTAGTAGGACTATACAAGTGGATGAAAACATTCATACAACTAAACCATGAACCACTAGAAGACTACTGCAAAGCCAGAGACAAGAAAGAATATATAGAAACCATAAAAACATATGAAGAAAGAAACAAAAACCAGGCAAACAAACCTAGATAAAAGGGGGATACAGACTCCAACCAACCACCAACAGACCCCCCTCCAGAACAAGAGGATGAAGGAGAGAGGGGTCTGAGGAAACACCGCACTCCCCACAACCCCCACAGCTCCGAAAAGGAGCACGGCTAGAAGCCGTGGCAACGGCACAGAAACGAAACGGCCACCACCTAAATGACAATGAAGCGGTGAGGACCCTCTGGCAACAGAGGGTCAGGCAACCCGTAGAGGAGGGTGGTGGATGCGTTGAAACGGCCGTCCTGTGGGGAGCAAGGCCCTTGGGAACCCGGGGATGAGTTGGGGTTGTGTGACCTGGGGTTGTGGGCTGCTTAGTCGAATGTGGTTGTAGTACAGAATGCGGGTTATGGTTGGAGTCTGTATCCCCCGGTTGTTTCTAGTGGAGTGTTTCTAGGTGGTTTATTTGTATATTTTTATTTATAGTAGTGATGTGTTTCCTGGGTGTCTCAAGTTTATACAAACTACTTCTTGTGTTCTAGAGTACTCTAGAACAACTAATCTAGCTATAGGTTTCTACTAGAACTTGTAGGGTGTCTAGTATTTTAGAGGATCTATATTGTTGTACATAGTATTCTATTCCAGTGGAAACGTAAGGGTTTAACTCCCCGGTTAATGATCAATGGAGGCTCTCTATAATAGCTTACCTAGCCTCCATGTTTAACCCCCCGGTTTAACCCCTCCGTTTCCACTGGAGAGAGCTATTTAGACTCCATGGAGGTTTCTACTCGTTTCTCCACCAGCAATGGAGGGGTTTAACCCCCCGGTTAACTATGGTTTTTATTAACTAGTTTATAGATAACCTCCATTAGCTATACTGGTTTAGCCTTGGTGTCCAGGGTATTGTCTACTCCTAGTCTCTACATGGGCTACTATATTGTTGATCGTAGGAGACTTGATAAACTAGTCTTTAAGCTTATGGAGGAGGGTTTCTATGTTAGTAGGCATAGCTATAGCTATAGATTGTTCTATAAAGGTAGGGTTGTAGCAGGTATCCACATATACCCTGGCTTTAACGAGATTAGTGTAAGGCTTTACAAGGCCTCAAGAGATCTTGTTAATAGTGTGCGGGGTGTTATTAAAAGAGTTGTAGAAGAAGTGTTCCCTGAATACAGTGTCTATGAGGAATGGTATCCCCCTAGCTCCTAGTCTTGAGTATTTCAACATATTGTTCTGGAGATAACAGTTTCTCATAATCACTCATATCAAAACCCTCTAGTTCAAGAATCCATCCATCACCATAGGGGTCTGTATTAATAAGCTCTGGTTCATCAACAAGCCTTGTATTAACACAAGCCACTCTACCAGATAATGGAGAACGTACATCACTAGTAGCTTTAACACCCTCAACAACAGCAACTACATCACCAGCCTTAACCTCTCTACCAACCTCTGGAAGCTCAACACCAATAACATCACGAAGCTCGCTCTGACCATAATCACTAAGCCCGATCCTAACACGATCACCTACAACCATAGCCCATACATGGTCTCCACCATACCTACGATCACTTTTTACAACATAAGTCCTACCACAAACAACTACTTCAATAGACAAGACACATACCCCCGCATAACATTCTAGAAAACTATGATAGAACAATGTAATATAATTACCTTACTCTAAACAAGAACTATATAACCTAGAATAGGTATAGGAGAGAAAACCTATGCTTAGTTAGTCCACTTAGGCTTATCTATACTTACGTGCTATAGCTATTATTGAAGCCAATACTATAAAGACAACAACCAGTGTCACCATAGTCCATGGCTCAGGTATTGGTGCTGGTAGAGAGTTAGTAGATACTGATAACACTATTATATCATAACCACCGCTAGCTCTACTAAATGTTTGAGCATTAATTCCAGGTGTTGTTAGTGAGAATGTTGTTTTAAGTAGTTGAACCCCTACTTCATCAAATGTAAGCTCTATATTCTCCTCAAGATATGGTGTTTCAACAAAGAACTGTCCTTTATGAGAACCACTATATCCTATAACAGCTATTATATCTGGGTTTATAATACCAGTACCCTTCTCTAAACCACCTAGACCACCTCTCCATGAACGCATCCAGTACATACTAAGATCACTACTATAAGCTGTAGCTATCATTACATCGTATGAGCCAAAGTTGTTAGTACTATTAGCTAGGAAGCCTGTAAATGATAGGAGTCCATTAGATACATTAGAGTATATGCGGTGTCCACACGGATAGTCTAAACCTATAAGTCTACCACTCACACCATAGGGGTTCATAGCTAGTGGAGATAGATCTGTTTTATTATATTTCAGTAATGCATAGTAGCCATATAGATCGTTTGTTGGAGGACCCGTCTGGTTTAAACCTGCAAGCACGTAGACAAACTCATCATCTACTGTAATAGAGTTTCCAAAGAAGTACATATAGCCTACTCCAACATATCCAGCAAGCATTGTATGTATAGCTAGTATCTGTGTTAACTGTAGATCCATGCGTATAACTGTTATAGCATACATGTTCTGTGCTATGTTAAAGTCTACGTCACACAGTATGTATAAACCACTATGATCTCCTACAAGCTCTATATAGTGTGTTGAAGATATGTTAATAGTGATCTCATTATACTGTAGAGTGTTATTTAACTGCATCACATAGCCTATACCATTTCCTCCATCAAGTAATACGTATATGTCATTGCCAACTACATGGAGTGATCTTGGTGTAAACGTGAACCCAGTTAATCCAGAGGATATCTCTCTAACATATACTACACTCCTACTAGACACATTAACACCTACTACATAACAGTGTGTTCCATCATCCATATCCTCTATAAGAATATACATTATAGATTCATTTAGATAGGAGTCTCTAACATATGGTGATGTTATAGGCATTAATAACTCAAGATTCCACTCTGGTGTACCAGCACTACTAAACTTTGACACTACTGGTTTAGAGTAATGCCATACAGTATAGTATGCTCTACCACCGCCATACCATATGCTACCACTCCAATCATTACCTGTAGTACCTGTCCAGTATTCACCTGAGTCAACTAGTGCTATAGCTGATATTATTGAGAATAATGTTATTACTACTATAACCTTACATATAGTGTTATACATATTCTCACAATAGTTTAATAGTTAGATATACTATATAAACCTATATATTTATTATTCAATTCATAAAAACTATTATTCAATTTACTGTAAATTGAATATAGGTTCTATCAAACACCATAGAAACACCCTTATTCTAAAACAACTAAGAATAATACTATCTAGAAACAAGCCTCTGGTGCTACAGTTATGGCTAAATACGATGTAGTAGTCCTTGGATGCGGGGTTGGAGGATACCCTGTAGCTATAAAGCTTGTACAGAAGGGTTATCGTGTAGCTGTTGTTGAAGAGGACCAGGTTGGTGGTGAGTGTACTAACTATGGTTGTGTACCATCTAAAGCACTATACTATATAGCTAGGTCTATAGAGGGGTTATCCAGAGTTGTTAGTGAGAAAGCTTCTATCGATCCAGGGCTTCTTATTGAATGGGTTAAATCCAGGGTTATGCGGGCTAGAGATGGTATTACGTACTTACTTGAAAGGTATGGTGTAGACCTATACCATGGCCACGGCGTTGTTGGTGATAGAGTTGTTAAACTAGTTAGTGAGAAGAGTGTTCTTGAAACAGACTATGTAGTACTAGCTACTGGTACAGACCCATTGGTTCCTAGAGGTATAGGTGTTGATGGAGAATATGTTGTAACTAATCGTGAAGTATTCTATATGGAGCCTCCAGGCTCTCTACTAGTTGTTGGTGCTGGAGCTATTGGTGTTGAACTAGCCTATAGCTATAGCATGCTTGGTGTAGACGTCTATGTTGTAGAGGCTATGCCCCGCATACTCCCATTCCTAGATCGTGATGTTTCTGTCTCTTTAGAGAGGTTTTTGAGAGAGAAGGGTGTTAGGTTTTACAAAAATACTCTTGTAACAAAGACTGTTAGGAAGAACGGCTTTGTTGAAGCAGTACTTTCTAGTGGTGAGAGAGTTGTTGTTAATAGAGTTGTTGTAGCAGTTGGTAGGAGGCCCCGCACAACTGGTATAGGGGTTGAAGAGCTTGGTGTAAGGCTTGATAGTAAGGGTTATGTAGAGTTGTCTAGAGCATACTATACTAGTGTTCCATGGATACTTGCTTCAGGAGATATAACTGGTCCTCCACTACTAGCTCATAAGGCATTCCTTGATGCACTAGGTGTTGTAGAGTCTATAGTGTCTGGTAAAGCTGTGAAGCCTAAGCCCGAGAGTATACCATTGACAATATTCTCTGGTTTAGAAGTAGCCTCTATAGGCTATACTGAGGAAGAGCTTAGGAGGAGGGGTGTCGAGTATAGGAGGATACGTATGCCTATAGCCTACTTGTCAGCTGTATCTATTAAGGGTGGTGAATACGGGTTTGTTAAGGTACTTGTTGGTAGAGAAGACAGTGTCTATGGAGTACACCTTGTAGCTCCAAATGCTTCAGAAGTAGTATCATCATTTATACCATACTATATTGGTGTACTAGGCTTTAGTGATGCAAAGCATATAGCATACCCGCATCTAACAGTATCAGAAGTTGTTAGAGAGTTTGCTGAATACCTACTTGGTGAACCAGTACACTTGTATATAAGAAAGTAGGAGTAAATAGGAGTATGCATAGACTTGTGTTATCAAACAATACCAAACCATCTATCTAGGTTTAGAAAAAGATTTTAGCTAGCTCTACATAGAAAAATGCTCCCTAATCTTCCTTAAAATAATAAGTGTGATCAATGCTGCCATAACTACTATAGGTTCTATAGGGTTTTCAGGAAGACCGGGTATTGTGGTTAATTGTTCTAATCCCAGAGTCGATATAATGATCTCTACTGTATTGTTTGAATATAGAATCCAGTTAAAAACAAGGACTTCTTTATAAGGATCACTATCTAGTTCAACAACCTTTATTTCACTAGAAATGATTACTGAGTATCTTACATTATAGAAGATGGATCTTTTCAGAGATGGTAGTTTAAGTAGGTTAAGACTATACATACGTAGCGGCTCTACATACACGATCTCAAGTCTATCTAGATCTAGAATATGGTAGAGGAGTACAACATCTACATCATATGGTGTATGGAATAGATATCCTTGTGAAATAAAGCCTATATGGTCTTGATCTATCCACACTACTTCTGTAGAATAGCTATCTAATAGTATATTCTCTGATAGACTATTGTTAAGTTCTACTATGTTAAAACTAGAGTAGTTGTATAGTAGGAAACCACTTAGATTACTAAACATACCACTAGGATTGTTTGAGTAATTGAATACTTTTTTCTTACCTACTATTGGATAGAGTATTAGAGAGTTGTTGATAACTATCGGTGTGCTTAGTCCATACTTTTTATAGACTCTATAATCTACTATACTGTTGTTATATCTGTTGATTTTAAAGAGGCATCTAAGTGTTTTGACTAAAGAATAGTTATCACCTATGTCTATAGGGAAGACTCTCTTATCATAGAGATAACAGTAGTCATTAACTGTAAAGTATTTACCTATATTGACTAGGTTAACTGATAGAGAAGAACCTGATCTTTTTAGTAGAGCTATTGTAGGCCAACTGCTTTTATTTAGTGTCACTTGTAAGTATTTTAGGTATACAGTATTGCTTCTAGTATAGTCTGGAAGAACTCAGTATGGCGAGTATTCTTCATTATCTCCTACAGACATGTTACTTACTATGTCTTCTAGGAATGGATCTTTGGATATGATTAGATAGGGGTCTCCAAGGAGTCTATGGTATTTGAAAGAAGTGTTTTCTACGTATAGTCCTAGATATAGACTTGTATTATCTAGGTTGATCTGTGTGTAGTCTACTAGGTTTCTATACTCTTTAATACTAGTAAATTCTCTAGTAAATGGATTGTATAGAGAGATAATGGTTTTGTGAGTTACTGTATCATTAACTATACTATCTATATAGCTAATGAATAGTAGTGCATAGCTCTCATTATAACTATAGAGTCTTATGTGGGGATGCGTGTTATTAGCTGGAGTGATAGTTATGTAGTTATTTACTCTACCAAGATACTGGATCGTGTTTACATAGGGATTGTATAAGTACATTTCCAGGAAGGAGTAGAGAGGATTATTATTGTATGGTATAGAGACTACTGTTATCATTAGTACATATGTAAGATTATTGTGCTTAAGTATAGTATAGACTGTATTATTGTTTACATCATAGGTAAAGTAGCCTCCATTACCTAAATTACCTAATAAGTTATTCTGTAAAGGTATTCCTATTAGACTATATCCAGGTTCTCCATAATTTAGTAATGATATATCCTTATGATAAGCTCTTGTAGTACTAGCTACATGGAGGTTGTAGTTACCGCCTCCTCCATAGGGTATGGATGTTAATTGATACATTATAATTGCTATAAAGACTAGAGCTAAAACAGAGCTATTGTTCATCTATATTATCCACCACGCATTAACGTGTATGTATCGTTCTCTATCAACCCCTCTTTAGTAGTGACAATAGCTATTATAGTGTAGGTAGTAAGGTTGGGAAATATTATTGTGTATATAAGTCTAGTTTTATTGTTAGGTATTAGAGTTATAGGTTTGTCTATGTATAGATAGGTTTTATTGATTACAACAACATTGTTTAAAAATGCAGTAAGTGTTATGTTTATTACATTAAGTGTTATATTACCTGTATTCCATAGCTCTACAGCTACATCTATAATAGTTTTCCCATACTTACCAATAGACCTTATACCATAATTATATACTCTCACTGTTATATCGGTTGATCTCCAATATCTCTTCATTATATATTCTCTATATAACGGAAGTATGTCGAGTATAGTATCGTACTCTTTTTCACAACCATTAACCCTATATGATATTATAAGTTTGGGGGTATCTTCTTCTGAAAGATAATTCATTTCCTTAAGTATTACAAGATTAGAGCTTTCCCCAGATCTATATATAAGCCATTCACTAATACCTAGTTTCTTACTTGTGAACAATATAGTGAATTTCCTATTCTCGTGACTTGGTAAGGTGTATTCGTAGCTAGGATCAATCTTGAGTATTTGAGAATGTGATATGTATATGTATTTCATCCTAATGTTTCTTGTACATCCATTTTCTATTGTAAACCTTAGTGTGTATACGTGTTTATTTAGTTCCTCAAATACTATATGTTCTGTAGTAGAGTTTAATAAGGCATTCTTAATTATTAGGGGCTGACCGCTTATACAAGAATTGTCTTGAGTAGGACTGGCTGTATTATTAATGGTGTTCTTTTGCTGTATTGTTGTGTTAGCTGAGTTAGGAGTGTTCCTATATGTAAATAGATCTAATTGAGTATACAATACAACTAATATAACTAGAACTGCGATAACTACTATTATGCTGGTTCTCCGCCTATTATCCTTAGTCATAAAATCCGTGCTTCCTCCTCCCTTTAGTTCATTAATACATGGAATTGTACTATTGAGTATAGGTCTATAGGTTCTAATATTGAGAATGTAGCTAAATACCCGTCATTACCATAATTATCAATCTCCATCCATAAAGCTAATAGGTTTAATCCTACTGTCACAATAGATTCTGTATATGTTAAGTTAATGGCATCTAGATCGTCATATAGAGATATTTCTGCAGCATGTATAAACGTATGCTTTATTAACGCCTCAGTATGTTTAAGCGTAACTGCTAACCCCTCTGCACCATTGGCTAAATTATTGAAATATCTATATGAGATCCCTATAGGTAGATCGTTGTAGTAGACATTATGTATGGGATAGTAGTTAAACATTATAGTAGAGGTAACTGGTATTGATATGTCAGTAGTTTCTAAGTTGTCGTTATCTCGAAAATATTTTACTAATCTCTTAATTTTTATATTATTATATAGGTCTGTTAGTATAGATGCAACTCCTAAACCTATATCAGATACCTGAGCGATTAAACTTATAGTAGCAGATGGTGGAAACAATGTGAAGGCTACACTAGATACTGCTACGGATGCTAATGAGAGTATGATTGATGGATCTTGGATTATTTCTACAGATTCATATACGTGGGCATATCCATCCCTATCTAATAGATCTGCAGTCTTTAAGTAACCTTCAAATCCTCTAGCTATATCTTCAAACTTTTTTATATGTAATAGTTTTGAAGGACCGTCAAAATCCTTATCAAGATCTATATTATCACTATCAGCATATGATGTATAAGCATAGGATTCATCATAGTCACTCAAGTACTCAGAAAATGCTATACTAAAGCTATTGAAGGTATAGAACAGTATTAACAGTAGCATGAGTATTCTAGTTGCTTTATTAATAGAGGAATTGAACATTATTCTTACACTCGGCCACAAGGTTTCTCTATTATTCTCTATATTTTTTCCCATCAAGATCTATAGTCGATCTTTAGGAAAAAGTTTATAAAGAGGAGATGTATAGGAGAGAGGGTTTCTTGTATTGTATTTATAAGCATATCAAGTTAATATATAATGTATTAATACGGTAGTCTAGTCTATTGGTAAGTGCAGGTTTTCTTTTATTGTACGGAATACTATGCTTGTACGTGTCTGTTTGATATAGGGGTTCTTTAGTAGTTTTTTAACAAAGTGGTCTAGTTCCTCTATTGTCTTAAATGATACTAGTACAGCTATATCGTATTCACCAGTTATATCGTATACTGCTTGTACATTAGGGTTTTTAGCAATCTCTTTCTCAACTTCTATAATGTGTTCTCCAATAACGTTTACTAGTATGAGTGCTTTAACCTGGTATCCTATAAGCCTATAGTTTATACCAATAGTATAGCTTGTTATAACACCTTGTTTCTCCAACCTTTTAACACGGTCATGCATTGTTGATGGAGGTATTCCTAGTTTACGTGCTAGTTCTCTAAAACTAGTTCTTGAGTTAGCTCTTAATGTCTTAAGTATATTCTTGTCAACATGGTCTATTCTTATGCTCAACCGGATACACCATAGAGCCCTATCTATAGATAATGTACGTTGTACGGGTGTATTAATAGTTTACTATATTTACTTGTCCGGTGCATAGTAGTAAGTATCTATATAAGTGTCTATGATGCAGGTGTTTGTATGGTAAGGTATCTACAGCTATATTTTACAGACTTACTTGGAGTATTCCGTAGCACTTCTATTGTATGGGAGGGTGATGATGTATCTAGAGAGTGTATTTTATTCGATGGATCGAGTGTTTATGGTTTTGAGCCTATAGAGTATAGTGATCTTGTTGTAAAGCCTGTACCAGATACATTAACAAAGCTTCCATGGGAGGATGAGGTTTATGCTGTAATATCTGGTGTTTATAAGCCTAGTGGTGAGAGACATAGCCGTGATCCAAGGTATATTGTTGAGAAGACAATACATCATATTAGAGGCTATGGTTATGAATGTTATGCTGGTGTAGAGATGGAGTTCTTCCTATTTAATAGTGTTAAAGCATTTGTTGATACTGGTATACAGTATCTTGAAATAACTTCTATAGAGGCTCCATGGAGTGATGGTGTAGGCATTGCTCTTAAGAAGGGGTATCATGTTGTAGAACCTGTTGACTGTGTTGCTAGTGTTCGTAGAAAGATTATTGATATAGTCCATGAGATTGGTTTTAAGTGTGTTAAAAACCATCATGAAGTAGCTAGTAGTGGTCAGGTAGAGGTTACTAGTAATCGTTATAGTATTGATAGACTTGGCGATTTTATACAGTTCTTTAAGATGGTTGCTAGAAAAGTTGCTAGAGACCATGGTTTTGAAGCAGTCTTTCTACCAAAGCCTCTATGGGGTGATAATGGTAGTGGTATGCATATACATGTTAGTCTATGGAGAGATGGTGAAAACCTATTCTTTGATCCAAGTGAAGAGTATGGCTTAACACAGCTTGCAAGATACTTTATAGGTGGTGTACTAGAACATGGACGCAGTCTCTCAGCAATAGTTTCACCAACAGTTAATAGTTATAAGAGGTTAGTACCAGGTTTTGAAGCACCAGTCTATCTAGTATGGGGCCTGGGTAACCGTAGTGTTGCAGTACGTATACCAGTTCTTGATCATGGAAGCCCTGATCTATGGAGGATAGAGTATAGACCACCTGATCCAACAGCAAACCCCTATCTAGCACTAGCAGCACTATTTCTAGCTGGGTTAGACGGTATATTGAAGAAGATTGATCCAGGAGACCCTGTTATAGAGGATGTGTATAAATGGGGTTTAAAGAAGCGTAGAGAACTTGGTGTAAGGGAGCTTCCAAGAAACCTTGAAGAAGCACTTGATGAGCTTGAAAGCGACCATGAATATCTAAAACCCGTGTTTACAGATGATGTGTTAGAGACATATATTGAGTTGAAGAGAAGGGAGTCTCGTGAAGTATCTAGTGTTCCAGCACCTATGGACTTCCTATACTATAGTATACTCTAGTGTTCTCTCAGAGCTTTTTAGACACTAAACACTAGTGTTAGACAGTTATTGAACTACCTAGTATTTAGAATGTATTGGACTAGAGATAAGTTAATTATTGAATACGTTCTGTAAACTACTTCTATAGTAGAGTAGTCTGTGTTATAGAGGTCTTGGAAGGGTGGTTTAGAAAGTGTTTCTTGAAATACTATTCTATGGCCGTGGTGGACAGGGCGGTGTGACTGCTGCTAACATACTTGTACTAGCTGCTCTTAAACAAGGGCTTTATGGACAAGGATTCCCGTTCTTTGGTGCTGAGAGACGTGGTGCTCCAGTAAAGTCTTTTGCCCGTCTTAGTGATAAGCCTATTAGGAGGCATGGGATGTTTAGTGATGCTGATGTACTTGTTGTCCTCGACCCAGGTCTTATAGAGACTGGTCTTACAAAGACACTGGCTGTACGTGACCAGGGTGTTGTTGTAGTTAATGTTTCTAGGAGAGAAATGGTTTCTATAGATAGGTTTAAGCTTCTTGGTAGAGCAGGTTTCTATATGGTTGATGCTATAGATATTGCTGTTCGAAACAAGCTGGTTGTAGCTGGATGGCCTGTTGTAAACACTAGTATGCTTGGTGCACTTGCTAAAGCTATTGGTGTTATAAGTGTTGATAACATGGCTAGTGCTGTTAAGGAGTATTTTGGAGGCAGGGTTGGAGAGTTGAATGCTAGAGCTGTCTATGAAGCATATGATAATACTGTTTATTTAGGTGAATATGGTTAGAGGAGGCGGTCTTGTTTGGGAAAAGTTGTTCTAGAGGTTGTCCCAACTAAACATAAGCTTCCACTTGCTAAACCTGTTGTAGGCGTTGTTGGTAAGACTGGTTCATGGAGGTGGATGAAGCCAGTAGTTGATCAGGGTAAGTGTGTTAAGTGTTTCCAGTGTGAGATATATTGTCCAGACAACTGCATCCACGTCGATCCAGAGAAGGGTGCTTTTATAGACTATGACTACTGTAAGGGATGCGGGTTATGTGCGTCTGTTTGTCCAGTTAAGGCTGTATCTATGGTTAGGGAGAGCGGGGGTGGTTAGAGGCTATGCCCAAACTTGTTCTTACAGGAAACTATACTGTAGCACTTGCTGCTAAAATGGCTCGTGTACAAGTGGTAGCAGCGTATCCTATAACACCACAGACTAGTATTGTAGAGAAGCTTGCAGAATATGTAGACAAGGGTGAGTTGGATGCAGAGATGATAAGAGTTGAGAGCGAACACTCAGCACTAGCAGCTACTTTTGGAGCAGCAATAGCTGGTGCTAGAGCATTCACTGCTACAAGTAGCCATGGACTACTCTATATGCATGAATGGGTTCACTGGACAAGCCATGCAAGAATACCTGTTGTAATGGCTATAGTTACAAGAACAATTGCCGCACCATGGAATATATGGAGTGACCACACAGACTTCCTTGGACAGAGAGATACTGGCTGGATACTATGCTTTGCAATGGATAACCAGGAGTTATTTGATCTAACCATACAGGCTTTCAAAATTAGTGAAGACCCTAGAGTCTACCTACCATCCATGATCGGCTTAGATGCTTTCATACTAAGCCATACAGCTATGCCTGTTGAAGTACCAGATCAAAAGCTTGTTGATGAATGGCTTGGTTCAAGGAGACAGCCATACGCTATAGATGGCTTACAACCACTTGCACTAGGTAGTCTAGCATGGCCTGAGGATACAGAGGAGTTCTTCATGGGTATACAAGAGGCTATGGAGGTAGCCAAGAAGGTTATCCGGGAGGTTGATGAGAGCTATGGCCGGGTGTTTGGCAGAAGCTATGGTGGTTTAGTGGAGTGTTATAGATGTAGTGATGCAAAATACCATGTTGTATCAATGGGTGCTTGGAGCGGCGATATAATGGAGGCTATAGACATGCTACGTGATGAGGGATACCCAGTTGGTTTAATGAGGATCAGGTTTATACGCCCATTCCCAGATCGTGAAGTCTACAGTATACTTGGTAGCTCCAGAGGAGTTATTGTCTTTGATAGAGCTATTAGCTTCGGTAGTCTAGGACCCATATACCTTGATATAGCTGGTAACATGTTGAAATATACACAGAAGCTACCGTATATGAGAAACATAGTTGCTGGTATTGGAGGAGTTAACGTCACTTATGAAGATTTTATCAAATTGATTAAGGATACCATTGATTCTCTTGAGAAAGGCGTTGAACCACCCACTTATACATGGTATCACAAGAGGTGATACATATGTCCCGCCCAATACCTCCTCTACCACGTGATATGAGGGATACTATACTACCTGGGCATCCAGCATGCCATGGATGCCCTATACCAATGGCTTTAAAAACTATTGAAGCAGCTCTTGGTAAGAAGCTTATACTCGTGATACCGGCTTGTTGTACGTCAATAGTTGTTGGTCCATGGCCCGGCTGCGCTATTAATGCTAGTGTTGTCCATGTAGCATTTGCTAGTGCTGCGTCTGTTGCATCTGGTATTGTTGAGGGTTTGCGTAAGAGGGGTATTGAGGATGTACATGTTGTTGCGTGGGCTGGTGATGGAGGTACAGCTGATATTGGTATGGCTAGTCTTAGTGGTGCTGCTGAAAGAAACCATAACATGATCTATATAATGTACGATAATGAAGCATACATGAATACTGGTATACAGAGGTCTAGTTCTACACCATCTGGTGCATGGACGACAACCACACCTCTTGGTAAGCGTGAGCCTAAGAAGGATGTTGCACGTATAATGATTGCTCATGGAGTACCCTATGTAGCTACAGCTAGTGTAGGATACCTGCATGACCTCTATAATAAGCTTAAGAAAGCAGCTCGTATACCAGGGTTTAAGTTTATACAAGTACATGCTCCATGTCCTACTGGCTGGAGGTTTGACCCTAGTAAGACTGTTGAAGTTGCTAAACTAGCTGTTGAAACAGGGCTGTGGATACTATATGAATACCGTGATGGGAGGATAACATTGTCTCCTCCAAGCCGCCCATACATTGATAAGAGTAAGAGGAAGCCTATTATAGAGTATTTGAGGATGCAGGGTAGGTTTAAAGGTGTTAGTGAAGAGGATGTCAGAGTTATTGAAGAATACGTTGAAAGAACATGGGATTGGATTAGGAAGTATATGTAGTTTAAACAAGTTTTTTTCCTAATACATAGTTTATGGATAGATTTTCTGAAGTATTATAACTGTTAGTGTTAGAGCAAGTGCTATTATTATAATAATATGCGGCTTCATCTTAATACCTACATCAGCTTCCTCATAGAAACGTACAAGACCAGCAGCTGTAAACGGGCCTGGAGCCTCCTTTTTCTTCTTCCTAGGTCTAGCAGGCATTTAGAGCACCCTTTAACACCTATGTTGTTGCTTCTTATATACCTATTCATCTATAACCTCTCTACAACTATTTATAGTCTAGAGCTGGGTTTAGGTGTGTTTTTATGGAGATCCGTGAGGCTCAGAGGATTATACGTGAATCCTATTACGAACGTGATAGTAGCCGTGGATTATTCTCAACGTTTACATGGTTTGTTGAAGAAGTTGGCGAGCTTGCTGAAGCACTTCTTAAGAGTGACTATAGAGGGTTGTCTGAAGAGATAGCTGATGTGTTTGCATGGCTTCTTAGTATAGCTAATCTTGTAGGCGTTGATCTAGAGGATGCCTTTAAAAAGAAGTACTCTACAAGCTCTTAATAGCTTTTATAATACTGTATGCTTTTTCTACAGACTCTTCAACAATAGTCCCTGTAACGATAATGTCTGCTCCAGCTTCCACTAGTTCTCTAGCCTTTCCTGGACTCCTAATACCACCACCAACTATTACTACTAGTTCTTTAGTAGCTTTCTTAACAGCTTTGGGGAAGGATGGGGGTACTGGTTTTGGTGCCCCACTACCGCCTTCTATATAGAGGTATTTTAGTCCAAGCATTTCAGCAGCCATACCATATGCAGCAACGATTTCTGGCTTATTCTCTGGTACTGGTATAATCCTACCTATATGTGCTACAGCTGTTTCTTGGTAGACTACTAGATAGCCTGTTGGCAGGGGTTCTAGACCATACTTACGTATAATAGGTGCTCCAGCCAGTTGTGCTCCTACTAGATAGTATGGATCGATCGTGTTTAGTAGCAGCATGTATAGTACAGCATCAGCTTCTGGTGTTAAACAGTTTATGTTACCTGGAAACACTATTACTGGCAGTCCATGTTTTTTAAGAACACGTGCTACAGTTGATGCTTCCTCTGGTGTTACAGCTAAACTACCTCCTATAAGGAATGCGTCAGTACCTGCTTCAACCATTTTAGAAGCAATAGCATCTACTCTATCAACACCTTTATCAGGATCTATTAGTGTAAAGTGTAGCTTCTCACTACTAGAGAGTTTATCTATAATGTATCTATGGACTTTCAACATAGACCCTACTCTAGAATCTTTTCTTCAACTTCCTCTAATTCTTCAACCTTCTTTACAAACTCTACTTCTATAGTTCCCTCGTTAAAGGCGTCTACAAACCTATTGTATACATCAACTGCTTCAAAAAGCTCTGGTACGTTCATATCAGTGTATAAGCCGCATGAACCACATCTTATAATAGCTTTCTTCATACCAGGTATATCGTTTGTCTTCTTAAACTCTACAGTCATACTACGTGATCCACAGTTTGGGCAATGGAATACACTTGGTATTCTACGTGTCTTTCTAACAACTCTCTTATACTTCTTCCTCCTCCTACCCATTTCCACCAACCTCTTCTCCATAGATACTATCTCTTTTAGAGTATAATATCTTACGTAGAACACGTGATCTACTGTAGTCTATTACCTCATTAACTATTTTAACATAGCTATCAAGATCGGCTGCAACTACTCTATACAACCCCCTTTCTTCAGCAAGTATTTGTCCAAGCAAGTGTATGCATGAAGGACTCTCTTTCTCACTCATAACTCTTATAATAAATTGTTTACATGAGCAATACGTTTTAGGTATGACTATATGGTCTCTCCTAGAACCAATATAAACCCATACTCCAGGGTCATATTCTCTATCGTTAACTCTAACTATTATTTTAACAAATCTCTTTAAAACAACACTAGATCTTATTCTAGCTATACTCTCTAACTGTTCAATACTAAAGCTTTCTATATACTCTCTAGAAACACTATAGTCCATTACCTTTCAACCCTATACACAAGTGCTTTATCTGGATAGCCAATAACAACTCTATCAACAAGCTCTCTATGTGGGAAAATACCTGTTTCAACAACACCGTGTATAAGCTTCAATCTCTTATCAACATCCTCTGGATCAACTATCTCCTTAAGAGGCTCTAGATCAACTATGAATAAACCGTTATCAGATACTACTGGTCCATCCTTATTCCTAGCCATTCTAAGAACTGGTTTAAACAAGTTGTCTAGACAAAGCTCTCTATAGATCCATGGAATACTCCATGGCATTATCTCTACAGGCACTGGTTTTAGGTAAAGATATGGTTTACCAGTATACTTAGTATAGTCTACAACATATATCCTCTCAGTAGCTCTTAATGCAAGAAGCTTCTCTCTCAATAAAGCAGCTCCACGCCCCTTAACAAGATCTAGATTGGATGAAACCTCATCAGCTCCATCAATATATACGTCTATAGAAGAGACAGTAAGTGGTTCAACAACATTCTTAAAACCACGGCTGTAGAGGTAGAATAATGTATCATAAGATGATACAACAACCTCTCTCCCACTGAAAAATCCTTTCTCTAAACAAATATCTAGAAAACACTTAACTGTAGAACCAGAGCCAACACCAATAATACGGGTACTACTAAACTCTCTAGCCAACAATCTATAAGCTTCAAAACAAGCAACTCTCTTAGCACTACTAACAGACAATACAAATACACCCAAGAAAATAGATCAAGTATTAAACCTATAAAAACAGTACTAAAACTATAGATAGAGGTAGAGAAGGGCCCGTCGTCTAGCTTGGACTAGGATGCGGGGTACACCCCTAGCTAGGGTGCCCGACTCGGGACCCCATTAGGCTATGTAGCCGGGAGCGGATCTCCCCGTGACCCGGGGTTCAAATCCCCGCGGGCCCACTATTTTCTTCTTTTAATTACTAGTGTTATGGCTAGTATTGTTGTTGCTAGTATTACTGGTGTGTAGATTGTTTCTGGTATTGGTGCTGGCGGCTGTTTTATCTGTATTTGAGGCCCTGTATTTGTTGCTTCCAGGTATAGTAGTGTTTCGTTGAATACTCCGTATAGGGTATAGTTTCCTTCTTCTATAGTGGCTGGTATTAGTGTTTCTAGGTATATTGTTCCATTCTCGTCTGTAGTGTTTGATCCTAGGTATACCGTGCTTCCTATAAGGTATATCTTAACATTCTGGTTAGGCAGCCCCTCCCATGTATCTGTTGAGAGGTTGTAGTATTGTAGTGTAGCGTTTATACGGATAACGTCTCTTGGGTAGTAGACTAGGCGGTGGTGGTAGGTGTCAAGGTTTACTAGTCTTGTTGATAGTTTTCTAATAAATACTGTGTCAATACCCCAGTCTGTATCACTTACTTCTGTATCCCATGTACCAGATACGCCTCCTATATCATAGACATTACTACTTGTCAAATTGATCAACTGTCTTGTTGTTAAGTTGTATCCATAGACTAGAATGTTTATACGGAATGGTTTTGAAAGCATTGTTAGTCCTCCAATATAGTCTGCTGGTATAGACGCTTCTATAACATGATCGTTTGTAGCCATCTCTGTATCTACAGGGTTGAAGTCTCCAGCTGTATTAGTTGGTGATAGTATTACAAGCCAGTTTCCACTAGTATTAGTTGTAAACCATACTATATACTGCCATGTAGAGTTTGTAGAAGGATCTAGTCTAAGGAATGTATCTGTATAACCCCATCCACTAGGAGCATAAACCCATTCACTAACTCCATCACCTGGATCTAGGGGTGTATAGTCTATTACAACAGCTATAGCTGGTGAAGCAGCGTCTAGTGGATTCACATTACCATGCATGAATACTAGGAAGTACACTCTATCATCAGATCTATTAATATACATTCTAAACTCTATAACATCAACATCCCAGTCCTCAACAACAGACCCTGGGCCTCCTTTTAAATAGTCCTCTCTATGGTCATTAAATGGATCTAGTACTACAAGGTATGTACTATTATAGAGAAATAGTGGCTGTAGTGAAGCAGGTTCTGGTATAGTATTAAACCCTACATCCATAAAGCCGTTGACAGCTCTGCCATCACCACTATCCTTAGTCTCATTACCATCTCCGTCTATGACACCATATGGCTGGTCAGTTAATGGATCGTTATCATCTTTTACTTCATCCCATGTATTAACTCCATAGCTTGTAATACAGTCTAGTACATCACTTACACCAGCTATATCCCATGCATCTCCAGCTCCATTACTACGTACTGTAGCTACAGTAAATCTTACATTAGAGACGTTCCGCGGGTTACTAACACCTATATCACTCCAGTATATAGCTACCTCTATTGCTTTAGCTGTAGAGTTTACTATAAACGATGTATTACTTGATACTACATCACTCCATGAAGGGTCATAGACTATTATAGAGTTTGTTCCATCACCACCTCTATAGAGAGTTAGATCGTTTACACCGGGTCTAGCTAGATCTATTACTAAGTGGTAATCCCATGGACCATTACTTGATGTCTGTGTATCACAGTTTAATGCCAGCCATCTCTCTCCATTAGTATAGATAGTATCTGTATCCATAGCTACTAGTATAGCTGGTGCTCCATCTTCTCCAAGGATAAAGATCTCTCTAAGCCTTATTAGTAGTAGCAGATGTGTCTGATTACTTGTTACATGAAACTCTGTTATATCAACCCTACGATCTCTAACTTCATTATCTTCATCTAGACTTATAGAAGCTAATTGTGTAAATGTATCATTATCACTCCACTCATTACTAAGGTCATCCATAACCGTTGAATCATGGGGTATAGAGTCTACAGCTGAATCACCAACACTAACTCCAGCAGCCCATACATTAACTGCTATATTGTCTGGTTTATTAATCCCCATGGTACCCCATCTAATTCTTAACTCAATAAACTTGAATACACCAGCCTCAAAATAAGCTCTATAATCTGTTAGATCCACTATCCACTGCCATGAAGTACCTGTCCAGTTATGTAGTGTAACCTTGTTTATTATATTACCTCTAACTTGTATATAGATCTCAAAATCTGGTGCATAGTTGTTAAATGAGATGTTTTTACCATACGCATCACCTGTAGTAGAACTAGTATACCCACCATCACCAGTGTCAATAGCTATACCATAGTCTACATCCCAGCTCTTACTACTGTTTGTCTCAAAGGCTATATATAGATAGGCTTGATCCCATGCAACATAGAGTCTAGTGAGATTAGCTCCAGAAATATCCAGAGCAGTAGGATCAGGGTCAATGGCGTCTTCAGCTACAAAATAGCCTCTCCAAGAAACCCAGTCATTACTATTACCGTCAATTACGATTTCAAAGTTTGTTCTCTCATCGCCAACACGATCTCTCCAGATATACTCTCCATTCACTACAGTATAGTTGTTCTCACTTAATTCATTAGCACTATACCAATCGCTAGTGTTTCCATCAATAGATACTTGTGGATGTTGTGCTGGTATGGATGGCCAGTCGCTAGGGTCTCCATCAACAGTTATTGCATACCCTTCTTGTGTGGCAAGTGTTCTTACTAGCATAGATTCTACATGCAGTACACTTATAGTTGAAATGGCTAGTATTATCAATGGTAAGAGGTATAGTGTATGTAGAGACTTATACATTAAGATACACCTAAATACCTAATTCATTCTTACATAATATACTAGTAGTATATACTCATATATCTAGTTACACCTAATGTTCTATAGGATCACGGTTTTGTGTTAGAAGTATTAAGAAAAACTACTAGTAACGCTATGTCTTGAATAGTTCTCTAATACTTTCTTCATAGGGTGGGTATAGAATGCCTTTTTCAGTAATAATGCCTGTGACGAGGTCTGGGTCTGTTATATCGAATGCATAGTTTAGTACTGGTATATTGGGTATTGTTATAAGGTGTTTCTTTAAAACCTTCCTCACTTCATCAGGGTCTCTCTCTTCAATAACTATATCATCTATTGTTGAGCCAGGGTCTATAGTGCTTGTTGGTGCTACTACATAGAATGGTATATTGTTTCTCTTAGCGGCTAGTGCTATCATGTATGTACCAATCTTGTTTACAACGTATCCTTCACGTGTTATACGGTCTGCTCCTACAAATACCTTGTCTACTAGTCCCTTCCTTATAACATAGCCTGCCATATTGTCTGTTATTAGTGTTACTGGTATTCCCTCTCTACTGTACTCCCATGTGTTTAGTCTTGCTCCTTGTAGTACTGGTCTTGTCTCTGTAGTTATTAGCTTGATCCTCTTACCCTGGTACCATGCTATCCTTATAACAGCTCCTACTGTTCCATAAGCACTTGTTGCTAGTGCTCCAGCATTGCAGTGTGTTAGTATGGTGTCTCCATCTTCTACTAGCTTTGCTCCATATTCTCCCATTTTCCTGTTAGCTTCTATATCATCTTCAAGGATCTTTAGTGCTTTATCAACAATTTCTTTAACATGGTCTATTGTTGTTTGTTTCTCTCTTAGTATCTTCTTTAGTCTCTCAAGAGCCCAGAATAGATTGTATGCTGTAGGCCTTGTTCTCCATAGTTTTTCTATAGCTTCTAAAACTTTTTTCTTAAACAACTCCTTCTCTAAGCTTCTTATAGAGTATGCGTAGGATGCTATTGCTAATGCTGCTGCTACACCTATTGCTGGTGCTCCACGTATCTCCATAGACTTTATAGCTTCTGCTACTTCATCTGGGTTATTACTACATTTTACTACTTCATTGAATGGTAGTTTGTTTGTATCAATCCAGCATACTCTATCTTCTTCCCACCATACTGCACGTACTTTTATAGGGTATTTAAACTCCATTCTCTAACCACCATATTATTAGAGGTAACGTTAATAGTATATAGATAGTATGGGTTGTTGGAGAAGCTAGTGTAGAGGATGTGTTATGGTGTAGTGTTATGGGTTTAAAGACTCACTATGGCTTGTTTGATAGAGGTAAGTGTGTAGTCTATATTACTGGTAGGAGGAGTGTTGATGAACTTGATAGTAAGTGGTTTGGTAGGAGGGAGGGCGGTAGGCTAGTACTATCTCTTGTTGAAACAGCTTATCTAATGCTGAGGAAACAACTTATAGTAGAGTGTAGTGGTGTTGAATACAGTAGTCTAGATGATCTTATGAGAGACCACTACCATTGCTTTAAATCAATGTTTTGGCCATACCTAACAGTATATAATGACTTGAGGAGTAGGGGTAGGAGAGTTAGAGTTATTGGTGAAGAAAGGTTTCTTGTTAAGCATAAGGATGGTTCTCTAAGACTACTAGTAGTACTTGAAGAGAAACGGCTTGTTAAAGCAAGTAAGCTAGTAGAACTACTCGACCAAGCTAGAAAGAACAACCTTATACTAGTACTAGCAATAGTATCACTACAAGGAGACCTAACATACTATGAAGTAACAAGTATAGAACCTAGGAAAACCTAAGAAGCCTCTACAATCAATTTGAATCTCTCTAAACACTTTATTATAATATAATATCTCTACCACTTAGATATATCCTATAACATATCTGCTCGATCTCTTTATTGTTCCTAGGATGCTTTATTACTCTCTTACGTATTTTTGTATGAGTATGCATCTTTAGTTTTCTAGCAACATATATTATCGTATCTACTATCTCTTTTATAAGTAGCAAATCGTGTTTTCTTGTCACACACTGGTTTATTTCATATCTTCCCCTAGATATTGATGTTCCATCGCTATCTATAATTCCCGCTAGATATCCCTGTAGGAAATCTCTTGTACCACCATATACTAGTTGGTGTATATGTAGCCAGAATTTAAATAAACCGTATATTGTATAGATGTTAGTTCCATGCCAGTAATCTACTCTGTATGAGACTAGGTTTTTATCTATAAGCATTTTTATAGCCCAACTAAGATCTTTTGATGAAGAGATCTTGTACACTGTTTTACCAATAGTAATTTCTACGGTACCATCACCAATCATATAGCCTATGTAGTATCCAATAATGTACTGAGCAAGCTCTCTTTCTACTCCACTATGCAATAGTATAGCTACTGATATTGCTGGTCTAATATATAGTTTGGAGGTTAGGTATTCTAGTTTTCCATAGTTTCTAAACTTCCTCTTCAATTTCTCTCTATCTATTAATGGTATTACTGTATATACTGAGTGTTTTATCCTATATGGCTTTATATTTATTTGTCTAGATACTCTATCAATTACTTGTTTGTCTAAAAGTCTATACTTGTTTAATAAATTTATTGCTGCTAAAATATCATGTATCTTTACTCGTCTAGGGATGCTATTAAGGTTTTCTTCAGAGAGAATAGTAATAACAGTACTTATCATGCTCGTATATGTGTTCCATAGCTCTTTTTCTCTACCTTTCCAATAGAATACACTGGGCATTAAATATTCTGGGCTAAGATATCTCCTACTAGACTTTGATAGGTAATTAATAGCTTCTTGATAGCCTGTGACCTGGTATATGGGGTAGAGTCTCAATACCTTATACCTATTGGGCTTTCACTAACTAATACATACTATTTATAAAGTGTTCCACCTAGATCCCTTTCTTGATACAGTATATGTTTAAAGTATAATAGTCTAGACCGTGTTACAGTAGATTATAGCGTATAATATAGAGTGGGTTTGGAGGTGGTTAGCAGTATGAGCCGCTCTATACGTGTTGAGAGAGTGGGTAAGTATGAGTGGAGGATTCCTAAGGGTACAAGACCTGGTATGAGAGTAGACGGTATAGTATTTGCTGATGAATACCTACTACAGAAGGCTAGAGAAGACTTATCACTAGTACAAATAGCTAACGTAGCCTGCCTACCAGGCATACTAAGAGCAAGCTATGGAATGCCTGATCTCCACCAAGGTTATGGATTCGCGATCGGGGGTGTTGCTGGTTTTGGTGTTGATGGTGGTGTTGTTAGTCCTGGTGGTGTTGGTTATGATATTAATTGTTTGCCTCCTGGTTCTAGGGTTTTGTTGGAGTTTGGTGTTTGGCTGCCTATTGAGGAGGTTGGTGTTGGTGGGTGTGTTGTTGTTAGTAGGGGTGGTTTTTGCGGGGTTTCTAGAGTTGTTTATAGGTTTAGTAGGTTTGAGGATAGGCTGTATGTTGTTGAGACTAGGACTGGGCTTGTTATTAGAGCTTCTGGAGACCATCCTATACTAACGGATCATGGTATGGTTGAAGCCTCTAGGATAAAGCCTGGTATGAAGGTAGCTACACATCCTTTTGAAGGTGTTAGGTATGAGCCTGTTGAAAGACTGTTGATTCTTAGAGAAAGCGATTTTGATAAATACACTGCTAGAGAGCTGAGGAGGAGAGGTCTTCTACCACTATATTCTGACAATCCATTGTTTCCAGTAATTGTTAAGATACTAGGATACTTCTTTGGAGACGGTGTATTTAATGGTAAGAAGACATACTTTTATGGTAGTAGGGAGGGTCTTGAAGAACTACGTAGAGATATTGAGAAACTAGGGTATAGGGTTTCAAGAGTTATTACTAGAAAGAAGAGTTCAGTTGTTAATGGAAGGGAATTTACTGGTATAGAACACTCCATATACGTGTCGGCATGGAGTTTTAGAAAACTATTAGAGAAACTTGGAGCACCGATTGGTAAGAAAACATCTAGCAACTTCCATGTACCAGAATGGCTTAAACACATGCCTAAGTGGATTAAGAGACTATACTTAGCAGCATACTTTGGAGCTGAAATGAATAAGCCTCAGACAATCAATGGATATAACTTTGAACAACCCTTTATATCACTGAATAAGGATAAGGAGTTAATGAATAATGGGCTGGAGTTTCTTAGAGACATAGCTAGACTCCTTAAAGAGTTTGATATAGAGACTCTAGGGGTATCTCACGAAGATCTTGGAGGCAAGGTTAGGCTTAAACTAAGGATATCTACTAAACCAGAGAACTTGTTAAAACTATGGTCTAGAATAGGCTACATATACTGTCCAGAGAGACAAAGACTAGCTTTAGCAGCTACTAGCTGGATTAGGTGGAAGTTAAAGGTTCTTAGAATTAGAGAGAAGGCATCCCTAGCAGCTATAGCATTACATGGCTCTGGCGCTTCATCCTCAACTATAGTTGAGGAAGTAGGTTCTAAATGGGTTAATAGGAGGTTTATTGAGAGAAGCATCTACAAGGGTGTATCTAAGCCTAGGGTTCCAAGAAACTTCCCTAGATTTGAGGAATGGGCTAGCAAGAGTATTGACAAGGATATTGTATGGGATGAAGTTGAGAGTGTAAGAGTTGAACCCTATAATGGTATAGTCTATGATATAACAGTAGAAGATGATGCACACAACTTTATCGCTAATGGAGTTGTTGTATCAAACTGTGGTGTTAGGTTGTTGAGGACTAGTCTTGATGAGGGTGATGTTAGGCCTAGGTTGAGGGATCTTGTTTATGCTATGTTCCGTAATGTCCCTAGTGGTGTTGGTAGTACTGGCCGTGTTAGGCTTAGTATTAGTGAGTTGAATAAGGTTCTGGATTATGGTGTTGAATGGGCTATTAGTAGAGGTTTTGGCTGGTCTAGTGATCCAGAGCATATTGAGGAGCGTGGTAGTTGGAGAGCTGCTGACTCTAGTATGGTTAGTAATCGTGCTAAACAACGTGGGCATAACCAGCTTGGAACTCTTGGTGCAGGCAATCACTTCCTTGAAATACAGGTTGTTGACAAGATCTATGATCCCCGTGTAGCTAAAACACTTGGTGTAACACATGAAGGACAGGTTATGGTTATGATACATACTGGTTCACGAGGTCTTGGACACCAGGTTGCAAGCGACTACCTACTCGTTATGGAGCGTGCTATGAGGAAGTATGGTATAAGACCTCCTGATCGAGAGCTAGCCAGTCTACCGTTCAATACACCTGAAGCTCAGAGATACTTTAAAGCTATGGCTGCTGCAGCAAACTTTGCGTGGACTAACCGCCAGCTTATAACACACTGGGTGAGGGAGAGCTTTAAACAAGTATTCCATAGTGATCCAGATAAGTTTGACCTAAGTATAGTATATGATGTAGCCCACAATATTGCTAAAATAGAGGAACATGAACATGAGGGTAGACGTGTAAAAGTTATAGTGCATCGTAAAGGTGCTACAAGAGCATTCCCGCCAGAACACCCAGACATACCAAAGGATTATAGAGAGATAGGGCAGCCAGTACTCATACCGGGTAGTATGGGTACAGCAAGCTATGTAATGGTTGGTGTCAAGGAGGGTGCTCGTACATGGTATAGTGCACCACATGGTGCTGGCAGGTGGATGAGCCGCCACGCAGCTATACGTAGCTACAGCCCTGTCCGTGTACAAGAAGAACTTGCCCGTAAGGGTATAATGTTGCGTGCTGCTACACGCCGTGTTATTGCTGAAGAGGCTCCTGGTGCTTATAAGGATGTTGATAAGGTTGCTCTTGTAGCTCACCATGTTGGTATTGCTAAGCTTGTTGTCCGTCTTAGACCTATTGGTGTTGTTAAAGGCTAGTTGCTAGGTATAGAGCTAGGTTTTCTACTAGTATTACTAGGTTTTTCCAACTATTCATTCCATAGCCGTTTGTTGTCTTGGAAGCTATTATCCATGCTGGTATACTAGCTGATACTATATAGCCTGGTATAGGGTAGGGGTTTACTGGTAGCATTGGAGAGCTTATAGCCTTTAACCCATAGACTATTGCATAGACTGTAGCTGGCAGTATTAACGTATATATGTATAATACCCTAGATCTAGACGTGATATTGTATCTTATACTAAACAGTCTACGTACAAACTTTGCAGTATAGCCTACATGTCTCTCATGCTCACTACTATACTCTATAGGTGTAAGCAGGAGCTTCATAGACTCTTGTACAAGCGGGCTAGTATCTACTTTTGAAGCAACAATACTACCTGTTAAACCAAGTGATAGCAGTCTAGACAAGCCATCTACTAAAGGCTTATACAGTGTATTCTCCTTAAGAGACAATCGTATAATAGCTCTATCAACACTAAACCCATGCCTAGTCTCACTATACAAATCCTCTATAAAGTCTACAAGACAATCCTCAATAGAGAGCTTCCATGAATGAAACGCTCTAGATAAAGCTATTGAGACAACCATAAATAGTGTAAGTAGAGCTAACGAGTTAAAAACACTCATTACTAGTGGAGAAATACATGCTATAACTATGTAGAAATAGCTTAATCCAACCACAGCTATAGATTCATTATAGTATAGGTTTTTAGATATATATGTAGCAACACTATACCCGATCAACCCACATATTAGTAAGACAGCATGGACAATACCTGTAAAAACACCGAGCATAGGCAGTCCTGAGAGAACCATTATACTCATAAGTATTATAAGGTATGATTCATAGAAGTTCTCTATAATACTAATAAGTGATAGAGACTTATTATACAGTATATTTAGTTCCTCCTCAACACAGTTTTCTACATAAGATAGTGTATCACCAGTTGTACTAAGTATATCTAGGTAGCCAGATAGGAATTTAGAAAACCTTGTACCACGGTATCTTCTAGACAACTGGTTTAAAGCACTCAATGGTTCTCCATAAATCCTCTCTAAAACCATATAATCTCTAGCTATAACCCTATATACATGGTCTACTTCAACCTCTTCTCTAGAAACTACGTTAAATAGATCGTTTAGATGCAGTCCTATAGACTCAAAACCATATAGTAGTGATAGTATCTGTATAAACTTTTGATCAATTCTTTTATAGAACATATACCTAGCTATAATAGAGTATATGATACTAGAACCTATTGTTATAAAAGGTGTTAGTAGTAGTAAGTAGGTATTTCTGGTAAAGAGTATAACGACTAGCATATAGGCTAGTGTAGCGAGTATACAGTAGTATACCCTGCTACTCTCTACTCCCCTCTCTAACAACCTCCTCCTTCTTCCCCTCAACAACCTCAACCTCTTCAACTTCATAGTACTCGCCTAGCTTTTGAGATAGATCATCTATAGAGAATACTCCTTGTGATACAAGTTTTGATAGGAATAGCGTTCTACTACTAAGTTCTGCTATAAGTGTCTCACGATCAAGTACTTTCCTAAGTCTAACACTATTATCTACAAGTTCTTCAATACTTGTTGGTTCAAAAAACCCTCCCCCACGATCATACCATGTAATCTTCTTAACCTTACTATGGTCAACTACTTCACTAACATAGTCTATTCTACGTTCACCACTAGCTCCATAGGGGTTCATAACAACTATAGACCATATGTTATTCAATAGGTTGCGTGGTATAGATATTGGTGGTGCTGTTAGTCTCTCAATAGCTGTCTGCGCATTCTCTGCATGTAGTGTAGCTAGTGTTCCATGACCAAGCCTAGACGCTTGTACTAGTAGGCGTGCTTCTCTACCCCTGACCTCACCTACAACTATATAGTCTGCTCTCCTCCTAAGTGCAAACTTTAGTAGCTTATATTCATCAATACTGTTTTTCTCACTATACGTTACACGTATTACAAGTGGATCCCATAGTCCTGTTGAACCAGTAATCTCTGGTGTATCCTCTATTGTCACAACTCTTCTTGTAGGAGGTATTAGTGTTAGTAGTGCTTGTAAGAGCGTTGTTTTACCAGTACTCATGCCTCCAACAATAATTATTGAACCACGTAGCTCTAGTACAAGCCATAGGTAGCTCGCTATTTGTGGAGAAAGCACACCCTGGTCTATAAGTCTAGTTATAGTCCACGGTGTCCCAGGCTTCTTTCTAAGTGTGAAGCTACTTCCCTTTCTAGAGACTTCATTAGAGTATGTTAGTGCTACACGTACACCTTCTTCTGTAAGACCTTCTGCTAGTGGGTGTGCATAGCTTAAGTGTCTACCAGATTTACGTGCTAGTGCTAGTACAAGCTGGTCTATAGCGTCTTTCTCAAGTACAATGTTTGTCTTCATCCATCCATACCAGTTGTATCTACGGTGTATAATATGGACTATATGGTCTTCCTGGCAACCACTAATCTCTTCAACCCATGGGTCTAGTATGAGTGGGTATAGTGGTCCATAGCCACTCTCCATTTTCATATAGTAGTACATTAGAGTGTTTGGATCGCTCATAAAGACTTTGATTAACTCTGGATTACTCCTTTCTAGATAGCCTAGTATACACTCTATATCACGGCACTCTCTATAAGTATTGGCTATGTATAGTGTTTTAATAACATCTACTACTCTCCTATCTAGAGCTAGCTCTGGCTCGTAAACCGTATAGTATAGCTCGTTACCATTCTTCCTAATCTCAACTCTAACTATATCAGCTACACTATATTCCTCTACAACACCCCCTTTTGGAGAAGGGTGTTTTATAGAGTATCTTTCTAAAACACTAGCTATAACATCTTCTACAACACCATCACTAAACAATCTACTCCTAGACATGCTTTGTTTAAGAAAAAATAGTTTGTTAAAAAACCTCATCTACATACACCATAAACTCTCTTAACAGCTCTGTTAGATGGCTTCTAGACTACTTTACAATAGTCACTTCTATAGGCTCTGTAGCCTGTCCTTCATAATATACTATCACATAGTGTTTAGCATTATCAGTTAATGTAGCATTACACTCTACTGTCACACTCTTAGTCTCACCAGGCTCTATAACCTCGTTTAATTCAACAACTATGTTGTCAGGCTTTATCTCAATCTTATCAATAACTGTTTGTTTAGAACCAACAGCTGCAACCTTTACATTAACCAGTATGGTATCATTACCGAGCTCTACAATCTTAGCTGATATAGGTGTTACAGAGACATACTCTCTAGGAGCCTTAAGCGTCTCTACAAGATAGTTGTATAATATGATACCACCAGCTATTGTTGCTACAAGTAGTATAGCTGTTGCTACTAGAGGAGATATAGCTTTCAAACCACTCTACACCCAGTATTTAGGAGAAAACGGTTATAGTGGTTTCATAGGTAAACGTTAATAAACCAGTTTAAGAGGGAGTTTACTGAAAGTATTCAAGAGAGATAGTATCCCTAGCTTTATAAGACATTATAAAAGCTATGATAATGTATAGTAGGAGGGTGAAACTATAGAATGGCTATAGAGCAGCCGGAGAAGTTTAAAGCACTAAGTCCAGCACAGTTCTTTGCAAGGTATCGTGAAATAGCAGGATTCTCTACACCATCAAGAGCGTTGTATCAGACTGTTAGAGAGCTTCTAGAAAACGCATTAGATGCAACAGATTCTCATGGAATACTCCCTAACATAAAGGCTATGATTAGACAATCAAATGAGAATACAAGCTACTATACAGTAACTGTAGAGGATAACGGTATAGGTATACCGCCACAACATGTACCAAATGCTTTTGGTAGAGTACTCTATAGTTCAAAGTATGTATTGAGGCAGACACGTGGAATGTTTGGACTAGGTATAAAGGCTGCAATAATATATGGGCAGTTGACAACAGGTAAGCCAGTAGAAGTTATAACGAGTACACCTGGTTCTCGTAGAATATACTATTTCAAGATAAGAATTGATCTTAAGAAGAATGAGCCAGTTATACTAGAGAGGGGTAGTTGGAGGAAGGTTAGAGACTGGCATGGAGCAATAGTCTCTCTAACAATAGAGGGTAACTGGAGTTATGCTAAGAGATACATTAAATCATATATTGAGAAGACAGCTGTTGTAACACCATATGCTAATATAGTCTTTGTAATGCCTGATGGAGAGATCATATACTATAAGAGGACTATTGAGAAAATACCTTCTCCACCAAAGATCGTTAAGCCCCACCCACACGGAGTTGATCTAGAGTTTCTTAAAGACATGATTAACATACATAGCGATAAAAGTGTTAAAGAGTTTTTAATAAACTGTTTCCACAGTATTGGAGAGAAGACTTCAATAGAGTTGCTTAAACTAGCTAAGATCGATCCTAGTAAACAAACAAGTTCACTTAGTGAGAAGGAGATTAAGAGACTAGCTATGGTTTTAAGAGGAATTGATATAGAGACTCTTATACAGATAAGAGATACTACTAAAGCTAATAATGTTGTAGAAATGATCTTAGAGGCCTTCCCATGGCTTACTAGAGATCATGCTAAGAAAGCTATTATGTATGTTAATAGAGAGTTAAGGGATAAGATTAGGAAGAAGAAGATTAGTAGATTGTATCTTAAGACAAAGCCTTCACAGTTAGAGTTAGAACATGTTGAAGCATTAGCTAAGGCTCTAAGAAAGTTTTATCCAAGGATAAGACCTCCATCATCAGAAGCTCTTTCCCCACTTGGTGAGGAGATTATAGTAGAGGGTTTGAAACGTGTTTATCAACCAGATTTTGTAGTAGCTGTTACACGCAAACCAGCTTCTTATCAAGGACACCCATTTATTGTTGAGGTGGGTATTGCTTATGGTGGTAGGATACTTAGGTCTATTAGACCACAGCTTATAAGATACGCTAACCGTATACCATTACTATTTGACGAGTCATCAGATGTTGCATGGAAAGTTGTTAAACCTAGAGATGAGAGTGATAGAACTGGTTTTGACTGGAAATCCTATGGTGTAGAGTTTCCTGCTCCAATAATAGTTTTGACACACATATGTAGTACTAAAATACCCTTTAAAGGTGTTGGTAAGGAGAGTGTAGCTGATGTTAGAGAGATTGAGCATGAGCTAAGGCTTGCTCTACAAGATGCTGCTCGTAAGTTGAGAGTATACTTGTTTAAGAAGAGGAGAGAGGAGGAGCTTAGGAGGAGGGTCTATGTACTAACACGCTACATACCAGAAATTGCTAGGAGTTTAGCAATTATAACTAGAGATAGTTTTAGAGGAGATAATCTAGAATCTATGCTTATTGAAAAACTTGTTGAAGCTGTTTCTAGAAGAACTGGTTTAGAGAAGGAGAGGATTATGCAGGTTATTAAGAGTGTGAAGATAGGGGGTTAGGGAGATGACTAGTATAGAGTATGTTTCTAAAGCAGATCTAGAGGCTCGTAGGAAAGGTGTTGAATTATTTAAGAAGAGTTTCGGCCTACTGGTTAAGAGACTACTTGATGGTAGAACCCCTGTTCTAGTACTACCTAAGAGGACGCTGTCTAATACAATATATGATGAGAGGAGGAAGCTACTACTTCTAGGTCCAGAGATGCTTAGAAGGAGCTTCTTAGATGTTAATGAAGCTAGGAAGTTTATGCAGACAACACTTATGGCTTCAATAATATATGATGCGCTTGTTAATAACGAGTATCCTACAATACGTGATCTATACTATCGTGGTAAACACACTATAACATATCGTGATGAGAAGGGGCGTAGGAGGTATGAGCCTACATGGAGTGAGCAAAGGGAGAGTGATAGTGTTATAAGGGATCTTGAGGTCTACCTAGGCATTCTACGTGAAGAATTATTGATACTTAGTAAGGAGAAGGGTAAAGTTGTTGGCAATATGAAGATACGTAGTGGTGACGACGTTATAGATCTCAGTAAGATGGGTCATGGAGCATATGCTATAGAGCCTACACCAGACCTTATAGAGTTCCTTGATGTTGATGCTGAATACGTACTTGTTGTTGAGAAAGATGCTGTATTCCAACAACTCCACCGCTACAAGTTCTGGAAGAAACACAAAGCTATACTTATAACAAGTGCTGGGCAGCCAGATCGGGCTACACGACGCTTTGTAAGAAGACTTAATGAAGAACTCAAGCTACCAGTATATATAATGACAGACAGTATTCCAGGTGATGAAGTAGTTATTGTAAGGGATAGTGTGTCTAAGAGAGTTTATGTAAAGCCTATAGAAGAGCTTCTTGGAAGATACTTTAGTAGTAAAGATAAAGAGAGAGTGTCTATACCTTTAGAAGTACCTAGCTGGGACCCAGTATCTGGCTCGATCAAGTGGATGAGAGTAGGCTATGTCTATAGACATAGGATAAGGGATAGGATTTTAAAGATAAAGACTAAGGGTAGGGGAGTAGTTAGGGTTACAAAAGCTCACTCACTATTCATATTCCGTAATGGAAGGATCTTGGTTGTCCCTGCACATGAGATAAGGCCTGGAGACTATATTGTTGTAGCTGATAAGCTGCCTCTAGTAAGTGAACACTCTAGTTTACCAGTAATAGATGTTGTAGAATTGCTTAAGAGGTCTTTAAAGAATAGCAAGTGTTCTAGTAGGTTTAGTATAGAGAAGACTGTTAAGGTCGGTGTCGGTGGGGAAGTTATAGAGTTAGATAGTGTTTCCAGTAAGCTAGTTGGTAATACTAGTCTAGTCTTGTTATCTAGGTTGAGGCATGATGTACCAGCTAGGATAGTTGTTGACAGTGATCTGGCTTGGTTGTTAGGACTATATACAGCTAGAGGGGTTTCTTATAAGGGTAGATACCTTGTATTCAACCTCAGTATCCATGAACTTAGTAAGGTTGATAGGATAGTAGAGATTGTAAAGAGTAGGTTTAATATAGAGCCAGTTATAACTAGTAATGGAGAGGATAACCAGTTATGTGTCATTATTTGTTCAAGAACACTATACATGGTATTTAAGGAGCTTGGATTAATAGGTAGAGTACATACTAAGAGAGTACCGGATGTAATAGTTAATGCACCACCACAAATAGTCCTCTCCTATATTAAGGGTTTGATAGATGGTGATGGACATATAGACGTGTATGGAGGTGTAGTGTATTCAACAAGGAGTAAGATATTGTCAAAACAATTGTTTAATCTACTACTATCACTTGGAGTACTGCCTACACTTACAGTTAATGGAGACGATAATATCATTAGGATAAGTAAGTCTCCAGCAAGAACACCAATAGAAATCTATGCCTACCTAACAAGTAGTTCTTTAAACAATGAGTATAAGGTAGCAAGTAAGCCAACATATGGTATTCCAATAGATAACAGGCTTAAAAAGATCCTTGTAAAACTGATGAATAATAGTGTGATAAACTGTTCTCCGAGATCAAAGACTATATCAAAGACGAAATTAGCTAGAGTAACTAATATTGTAGAGAAGCTACCTAGGGACTACAACGTTATTGTCTATGGTGACGTTGTATTAGTTAGAGTGGATAGTGTTGAGGAAGAGGATTATGAAGGCTATGTATATGACTTTGCTGTACCTGAAACTAACTCCTTTATAGGAGGGTATGGTGTAGTTTATCATAATAGTGATCCTTATGGATGGTATATTTATAGTGTTTTCAAGATAGGCTCTATAACATTGTCTTATGAGAGTGAGAGATTGGCTACATCAGATGCTAAGTTTATTGGTGTTAGTATGACAGATGTTTTTGGAGATGATATTCTTAGGAAAAACCTTAGTTCTTTTAGAAAGAAGATTCGTTCTAGAATTAACAGAGTTAAGAGTATAGAGGATGAGAGGGAGAGAGCTAGAGAGGAGTGGAGAATACCGTTACTTGAAGAACTAGATGATATGCTTGTTAAATCTGCTAAGTCTATGCCTAGGAAGAAACCATATCTATCAAAGAGTGAGAGATCAAACTTTATTATCAAGGCTAAGAAGGAGGATGTAGCCCGTGCTATAGAGCTTGTAGGATATGATGTAGCTGATGTATGTTTAAAGGAGAAGTCTGGACTAGATATAGATAAGAAGAAAGAACTAGTAGGATACCCATGGTTCCGTACACCAGCATGGATACGTGAACTATGCATATTCTTCCAAACACTAGCAAAACTAGAGATTGAGGCAATGGCTAGTAAAGGACTGAAATTCCTAGCAGACACCTATATACCACAAAAAATAGAAACACAAGACTGGATAGACTAATCCTGTATTTTAGCTCATAAGCAGCATTTTGATATTATTAAGCTGTCATGTCTACAAAACTACCATATGCTAGATAGGCACTACCTACATATTTATCTTGGAGAAACTGTTAAAGGAACTCTTGTCTAACCGAGACACTAGATTAAAGTCCAGAACATGTAATACTGGCCTAACTCCTATAGTGCTTCCTATCTATTATTAATAGATCTGTAGCTATGAAATAGTTCTAATAGATGGTCTAGACGTATTTTACACAGCAAATGAGCATTAATATCTAAATAAACTTGAACCAGTGCTGTAGGTATGAACTTATATATGGACTATTCTTAAGATTTCATGAAGGGTGGGTGGCAGGTTCTTCAAGAATTCATTATGAACCGTATTGGGAAGTTTAAGCATAATTAAAAGCATGAAATGCACTAAACTTGAAGGAGAAATTGCTTACTTTAGCACTTATGTATACTTCATGTCCTCTAGTAGAGGGGGTTAGAACTTGTTTCGCCCTATCTATTCTACAAATATATAAGCATAGGATATCGTGTGTATTGTAGACATTTAAGTCTATAGATCTAGGTAAGGTATGTGGTGAAATGTCATGAAGCAACTAAATAGTGGAGTAAGAGAAGACTTTAGAGGAAATGCTTTAAGCCTAAGAATTTTAAAGTTTATAGTATCTTGGTAGGTGGGGGAGGTTAAGCGATCTAGTAATAGCTATAGACTTAAGCAAGAATGGTTCAGAAGTAATAGCACTGGTAGGTGCTAGAGAGCATGTTCTAAAGAGAAGAGTGTTTCTTGGTTATACATCATGGTTAGAGCATTTTAGAGAAATACATCCTAGAAGAAAGCATAGTTATTTAGCGAAATTCCCTAAACGATTTTCAAAAATATCGGGTTACCTACTATACGTAAGGATTTTCAGGAATAAAAATGAATTGCTAAGCTTTGTTAGACAGCTAGAGCCAGCAGTACTACTAGTAGATGATAAACTACTAAACCTATTTCAGGAAATGAGTATACTGGTAGTCTCTGAGAAGAACATTAAATACAAACACCATAAGAGGTTAGTGCTATTAGCAGACAATCTATCAAACTACTTTAGAATTATACTTAAAGAGAAACCAAGGAGCTTTAGAGAAGAGCTAAAGAAATTCGAGAAATAAGTTCGCCAGGTCACGGCAACCCAGCGGAGCATCTGGTACTTACCGCTGAGTGCCACTCCCCGGCGGAGCAGCCACTCCAATAACTATATACCTTTAATGTAGAGTATAAAGCTTTCTACACATTAACCACATCATTATCAGCAGCTTCAAACTCCCTCTAGAAATTCTAGCTCCATACTATCTATGTATATTAAAAATTGTATGGTATCTATTTATTTAGTCATTATCTTAGTTGTTTTATAAGTGTTTTCAAGCCTTATTAGTTCTTTGACTAAATAGTTGTAGTGCCTAGTTTTTATCTAGTATGTCCTTATCTTTAGGAGTATAGAATGCTTCTTAGAAACTCTTCTTTAACTTACTCTAACAAGTTATCTAGCATGCTCTGTAGAGTTTATCATTATACTATTAGTCCTCACCAACAACCACCTTGGTTACCGCTTAGTAGAAGTGATAGGGCTATGCGTATAAAGCTTGAAGAACCCTTATCTCTAGATCCAATTAATGATGATCAGTTGAGACAGATATCTCATGAGAGAATGAACAGATACGGACATGGGATAGAGAATGAAAATATTATCGCCCTAGGCGGTAAAAATCCTTCCTTTTCCCAGAGCTATAACTTCCGAATCATGCTAGACTTAG
>CAYZRH010000008.1:0-47428 GCA_964480805.1 uncultured Desulfurococcaceae archaeon | reverse complement strand
ATGCTGGTGTACCACCTACAATAGAGTATGCTCTCAACAGATCAACTGGTGATAGCTTTTCTAGAAAACCATGTGCTTCAACAAGTCTTAGAAAACCAAGTCTAATCGTACATGTTCTTCTACCAAACAATGGACTCCTATATCCAAGTAAGTGTTTCTCAAAGAATGATACTGATGAACCACATAATACTAGCTTTAAACAAGACCTATTAAGTACTGTATCAATAAGCTTCATAAGTCTAGATGGAAATGTTGGATTAGATTCAACAATATACTGGAATTCATCAAGTACAATAACAAGCTTCTTATTTAAACCAGCTAGTTCTCTAATAGAAGACACTATATCATCACTTGAAACATAGACTCCGAGTTGTCTCATAACCTCCATACTAAACTCACGAGAAAGCTCTCTATAAGGTATCTGTGAAGCTATAAAGTATATACATGGTTTATCTCTAACCCATTCCCATAACAATCTAGTCTTACCAATCCTCCTCCTACCATAGACAACTATTAGGCTAAAACCATCTCTACTATACTCTCTATCAAGAACACTTAGTTCAACAAATCTATTGATAAACGGTACTCTATACAAGCTATCATACCCAGATACACGTATTTAGATACACATATCTAGATACGAGTAGATAAAGAATTCTCTTAACACTATGGTTTAATACATTGACTAGATAATATTCTAGAGACTAGAGTATAGCCATGGGTGTTTCATAATTGGGTCGTGTAATAATAGTATCTGGTACACCAGGTACTGGTAAATCCAGTCTAGCTAAGAGGTTAGCTGAGAGACTTAGTGGAATACATATTGATCTAAGCAGTTTTGTTCTAAAAGAGGGTCTCTACACAGACTATGATGTGGAGAGAGCTAGTTTTATAGTTGATGAAGAAGCTCTAATTAATAGGTTAAAGGAGATCATTTGTAGGAATAGACTAGTTATTATAGATAGCCATTATGGTGAGATTATACCATCAGATTATGTTGATAAAGTTATTGTGTTACGTACTGATCCAGAGGAGCTTGAGAAGAGGTTATGGAGGAAGGGTTGGTGGTGGGAGAAGATACGTGAGAATGTTGAAGCAGAAATACTATCAGTATGTACACACAATGCTATAAGAGTCTATGGAGAAAAACGTGTATACGAAATAGACACAACAAATAAGACAATAGATCAAGTACTAGAAGAAGCACTAGAGATCATAGAGGAAGAAAAGGGAGAACCAGGGCTAAAATATGACTGGCTAATACTAAAACCTCTAGAGAAACTAGAAAAATACCTAATAAAAACATGACAACTTTTAAGCAAAAACAAAATACAAATGAATGAAACCATATATAAAACCTAGAACAAAGATCACTAGATCCATAGAATAGATCAATAATTAACCTCAAGTACAAAGTACAAATATTAAAAACAACAAAGCATATATTAAACACTGTACAAGAACCTGTGTGTTCACTGTTGGGATGGAACCAGCTGGTTCCTGATCGATCAGGGTCTGTGATCTATATTACAGTGTATATTTTTGTATACAGTGTTGTTGGAACTTGTTCATTCCCGATGGGACGATCCCTATCGATCAACTCCATCACAGAATACATGATCAGCGGATCTGGAATATACACCAATAGAAAAATTTAAAAACCCACACATCAAACCATATCTAGGGAACACAAAACGTCGTTGTATTTCTCTAACTAAGTTTTTAGAAAACCATAGTCCATGGAAGCTCTTCTAGAGAGTATGAGTTCTTTCCATGTTTAACCCCCCGGTTAAATAGCTCTTTTTCAACTGGAGACTCTCTAAGACAACCTCCATGGAGAATGCCTTAATAAGTCTCCATGGAGGCTGAAATGGCTCTCCACTGGAAATGGTGCTGCTTAACCGGGGGGTTTACTTCCACTGGAGCCTTGATCATCTATGGAGAGCCTCCATGAAACTCCATGGAGACTGATCGATCTGGTGTGTGGGTTCCCCATAGTTAACCGGGGAGTTAAACATGGAGAAAACATACCTACCCATAGCCAGCCTCCATAAACTATGGTTTTCTGCTCTAGCTGGGTGGTTTCTTTATAGTTCTAATACCTTGTCTTTATAGTGGTTTATGGTGTTCTACTCTTATTGTTTAGTGAAGTTTGTTTATTACTGTTTCTAAGTACTAGTATATAGTATGTGTTGTTTTCTGTAGAATAGTGTTAGTGGAGTAGTATAGTTTTAAGTATTGATTCTCTTTCTAGGCTTTATTGTTTATATTCTTAATCTCTTTTATTGTATCTAGTGCATGTTTCTTGTATATTGGTAGTTGTGGTTTTACTAGTGGTTTCTTCTCCATTATGTTGTAGAATGCTATGTTTTCTTTAACAAGTTCATCTACTAACTCTGTCTCCTTATCAACTACTAGAGTGTTTATCTTTATTGGTAATTTCTCTATAGCTTCTAGTATCTCTAAAAGACCATAACTTGTCCTCTTATGTATCTTCTTAACACTACTTAGGAACTGTCTATAAGTACTATCAACCCACTTACTAAAACCATCTCTTACTAGAGAAACTAGTGCTCCAGGTACACCACCAGTATACTCACTATAGAGCCTACTAGCTTCAACACCTACCTCTACACCATAGACAGCCTTAATCTCTTCTAAAAACCCCTTATAACTATCCATATCTATCCAATCTATAAATAATGGTATAGCTCCATAGCCTAGTAGTGAATCAACTATATCACCTAGTATAAACCATCCATCACTAACAGTTATTACAACAGACACTATCTTATCATAGAATGTGTACAGTGTCTTCTTAATAAGAGCTTCTAGGAAAGCCCTTGGATTAGGGAGTAAATGCGGTTCATCAACAACCCATAAAAATCCACTACACCTTCTTTCTTTTACAAACCTTACCCCATAATCAAAGATCCCTAGTAAGCCTTCTGGTAATCCAAGTAGAGGGAGTATGTTTTTTAGAAAAGAATCTCTATCAACACCACCATATACACTAACCCTCTTCTCACTTAAATAGCTACGGATGTCAATATGGTTTATAAACCATCCATTTTCTGATAGAATCCATGACACGTATCTAGCTAGTTCACTCTTACCAACATTCCTTGGACCCCATAGTATAATATAGCAGCCATT
Organism: uncultured Desulfurococcaceae archaeon; assembly: GCA_964480805.1. Lineage (GTDB taxonomy): Archaea > Thermoproteota > Thermoprotei_A > Sulfolobales > Desulfurococcaceae > CAYZRH01. The sequence continues at coordinate 44,272 of CAYZRH010000008.1, read as the reverse complement.
CTCTATAAGCTCCATTAGTTCTCTAACCTCTCTTTCTCTACCATAAAATCTTGTACCAGCTAATGTTCTATACCCATTATCGTTCATACTAGAGGGCACCCTAGTCTACAAGTAGTAGATCTATATTATAGTAGTATTTATAGAGATGCTATAAGAGTATTTATAGACTTGGAGGATAATAGTTAGGTGGGAGGGGTGTCCTATAGTGGATTATAGCTTGTGTATAGATTTCCTACTAACTAGACGTAGTATCCGTAAGTTTGAGAAGAAGGATATACCAGATAGTGTTGTTAAGAAGATACTTGATATAGCACGTTATGCACCTAGTGCACGTAACCGTCAACCATGGATATTTATTGTAGTAAAGGATCCAGAGGCTAGAGAGAAGCTTTCAAACATACACAAGTGGGCTTATCCTTTAAGAGAGGCTCCAGTAGCTATTGTTGTAGCATGTAATAATGTGGAGTCTAGGGTATCATACCAAGTAGACTGTGCTAACGCTACCATGTATATCATGCTTGCAGCACACGCTCTAGGTCTTGGAACTGTCTGGATACAAGCACTTAGGAACCCTAGGGAGATACGGGAGATAACTGGTTTACCAGAACAATACACACCAGTAGCTATAATAGCACTTGGATACCCAGCTGAAAAACCAGAGCCTAAGCCTAGGAAACCACTTGATGAGATAGCTTTTAGAGAACGTTATGGAGAGAAGCTAAGCTAGTTATATAGGAATAGTTTTTCCCTAGACTAGCCATGCATTGTTTAACAACTATATTACCTATGGAGACACTATATAGGCTATCCAAGTCTATATACTTCTTCACCAACCACACGTATAGAGCCTTTTAGTAAAACAGTTGGTTTACCCAGTTTGTTCCGATATGCTTTAACAACTCTACCAACAACAATATAGTGGTCTCCAGCTTCAACAAACTTCTCAACAACACACTCTAAAACAACAAGAGCATCCTCAAGGACAGGTGCTTTAACAACTAAGCCTCTTCTAAACCTTCTACCACTAACACGGAACTTATCAACATCCCTTCCACTCAAACTACCAAAAACATCTACAGCATCCCTAACCACATCAGTGGATATAATGTTTAAAACAAACTCTCTATACCTCTGGATAAGCTCCCAAGTAAACCTCTCTGGAGAAATAGATACCATAACCAGTGGTGGATCCCGTGATACACGTGAAACCCAAGCAGCAGTCATACCGTTAACAACACCAGAATCTATATCACCAACTGTGACAATAGTGACTGGATGGGGGATCTCTCTAGCAGCTTCAATAACATCAAGTTCCTCCACAGCAACACCACCAGTTCTATAATAGATTATTGTATGTAGGTAGAATACTAATGTTTTACTCTATAACCTCCACCTCAAGATCCGAGACTAGAGCTATATCTTTAAAAACATCACCTCTAGCAATTAGCTTTTCACCACGATTTATACATATAGCGGCTATCAATAGATCGGCTGCACCCTTAGGCTTACCTATAGATCTAAGACTAATTTGTAGTTCTAAAGCCTTTTCTATATCAGATCTCTCAATAAGATGTATTTGTCCTAGAAAATCTCTATACGTTAGTATAGGTGGATATTCTAGTATAGATACTTCTGTTATATTCTCAGTAATTTGTTCTCCTCTCTTAACTCTGTCTATAACAATATCAGGTGTCGAGTACAGTCAAGATAGTTGAACCCTACGTCTATCTTTTTCTCTAACTAGTTTTAGAAGTTCCTCTTCTAATAAAACAAGATCTATCCTTATACCCTTCAACTTCATTAAGAACAAGTATTCCTCTCTAGACAATGATCTACGGCTAGATAAGTATTCAACTATGGCTTTCTTAAGTTTAGGTACTAGACTTGATGGAATAGTGATCTCTCCATTCATACAGCTAAAACCTATCTAATAGTCTAAGTATTAATAGCTAAAAACCTAGTTGCTTAAGAACGCTATATGCTAAGCCTAGGTTAATGGGATAGTAATTCTCTTTATCTATAGTGGATAGTGTTTTGTAAACTACATTATAAATACCCTATTGTCTAGACTATATTGTAGAGGTTGTTTAACTAGAATGGGTAGTAGGAGAGGGTTTGTACTAGCTAGTTGGAGGGATCTTAGGCTAGTTGTTTCAAGAGCCGATATTGTACTAGAAGTTCTTGATGCACGAAACCCACTTGCTACACGTAGCCATCGTTTAGAGAGGATGGTTGAGAGTATGGGTAGAGAGCTTATACTTGTTCTTAACAAGAGCGATCTCGTTCCACGTAGTATTATTGAAGAGTGGGCAAGGTTGTTTAGAGACCAGGGATACCATACAGTCTACATGGCTGCTCGTGGCCATAAGGGTACAAGGATACTGCGTAGGAAGATTAGGGAGGTTGCACAAGCTTTTCCAGTAATAGTTGCTGTAACAGGTTATCCAAAGACTGGTAAGTCTACTATAATAAATGCTCTTAAGGGTAGGCATTCTGCATCAACAAGCCCTATACCTGGTAGTCCAGGCTATACAAGGCATGTACAGTTATACCGTATAGACTCTAAGATACTAATGATCGATACACCGGGTGTTATACCAGTTGAGGGTGGTTTGTTAGAGAGGATTATACGTGGTTATTCCCCAGAACAACTAGATGACCCTGCTAAACCAGCAATAATGCTTATACAGGAGATACTAAAACACAACCCACATGCTTTCAAACAAGCCTATGGTATAGACTCTAGTGATCCTATGGAGATACTTGAGGAGATAGCTAGGAAGCGTGGATGGTTTTACAGAAAGACTAGAGAGCCATTAATAGAAGAAGCTGCTAGAACAGTTATAAGAGACTACCATAGAGGTAGGATACCATTCTATGTAAAACCTTCTAAATACCTATAAGTATTCAATAGTTTTCCCAACCCACCTACCAGGGATGCTCATAAAACACCGCTCTAGAGCTTTATTATACAACTCTAGCTTTATGAACATATTTAAACAGTTTCTATAATAACCATTAATGTAATAGAGTGTAGTAGAGTTATAGCATGTGTTTAAGGGATGAAAGTTATGTCTACTATTATAAGTGGTTATGGTAGAATAGGTTCTGGAACCTACAAGCTGGATGAACATGTTATTAGTATTAAAGGAGTTGGTGAAAGAAATATACTATACACAAGAGCTTTAGATAAGGATGTTGTTTGTGAACAAGTTATTGTAGGATCTACAGAACTAGTCTTAATACCAATGTATCCTGTCCTAATACCAAAGAACATAACTAACTATATACTAGTAGAACTTGATAGAAAGACTAGTATAGCACCAGGTAGTGAGACAAACTTCTATATAAAGATACCAGTTGATATAGCTGTATACGCTTACTATAGTAGGGAATACACTATGATAGATATTATACCGTGTTCTAAGCCAAAATACGTACTCTATGGAACACCTAGTGAAGGAGTTATAGCACGCTATACAAGATCAAGGGTATATATAGAAGAACCAGAGCCAGAGAAGGGGAAAGCATTAGTATCTATAAGGGTACGTAATAAGACACGTGAATGGACTGTTTTAACAAAGATCCTTATGGATGCTAGTAACTTAAGACTACACTATACTAATGGATCATGGAGAGCGTGTGTGCAGGAAATTGAGGTTTCTATAGACTCCTTAACAACAGCTACAGTATCTTATGGAGAAATTCCATGGAGGGGTTTAAAAGCTATTGACGACCCTCCCGGCCTTAAACCTCCACGTATAATGTTTAGAACAGATATGATGTGGGGGATCTAGTTCTTGGATGGACTGGGTAATTTCTCAAGTGTATTTGGCTGGTTGTCTAGCATTAACTGGCTACAAGTCATAGCCGCTCTACTAATACTAGGTATTGGTGTCTTTATAGCATATACTGTTAAGAGGATCACTTATAGAGTATTTATACGCTTTATGCCACAGACTACAGCATCAACTATAGCTAGAATAATATACTATGTACTAGTAATAGTATTCGCTATATCAGCACTTGGAACACTAGGTATAGACTTGACTGGTGTTGTTATAGCTGGAGGTATGCTTGGTATCATACTAGGCTTTGCACTACAGAGTGTTACAGCTAACTTTATATCAGGTCTATTCCTATACTGGGAGAGACCTCTAAAACCTGGTGATGTAGTTGATGTTGACGGTAATGCTGGAGTTGTAGTAGACATATCTATAATGTCTACAAAGATTAGGAGTTTTGATGGAATACTAGTACGTGTACCTAATGAGAAAGTGTTTAACTCTGTTATAAAGAATATTGGTGCCAATGTTGCACGTAGACTAGAGCTTATCGTAAGTATAGCTTATAGAGAAGATGCTGAAAAAGCTGTAGAAATTATAAAGAAGGTTGTAGAAGAACACCCATTTGTACTAGTCTATCCAGAGCCTGAAGTCTTTGTAACAAACCTTAGTGAGAGTAGTGTAGACCTTAGTGTACGTGTATGGACACCAACTAGTGAGTGGATGAATGTTAAGAAGGAGATTCTATGGAGGATTAAGAAGGCTTTAACAGAAGCTGGTATAGAGATACCGTTTCCACAGAGAGACCTATGGTTCCGTGGTCCACTAGAGGTCCGTGTTAAAAGAGAATAGACTTAGATTTCAAGTTGGTCTAGTAGTGTGTCTAATGACACTATTTCTCCATGTTCAATACTGCTTATCATATTATATTCAGAAAACCTGCTTATCCTATTTGTTATCTCTCTAAAAACACTAGCTCTATCTATATAAAATCTAAATTCTCCTTCATTACTTGATATTATTGCTTGCTCTAGTTTATGTAGTATTTGCCATAGCCTATCTAGTGTATCATATAGTGTATACATTTTCTTAGAGGTTTCCATATTTCTAGTTGTGTGTATTATATACTGTATTTTATCTAATAGTATGGTTATGTATATGTTTGCTTGATGAATATATAGTGTTAGTATAGTAATATTCTCGTGCTCATTTTCTTTAAGATAGTCTATTGACTTATTAATTTTTCTAAAGTACTCTAGCTTATTTGTTATAAATGATAGTGTATCATCTAGTTCTTTAAGATACTTTATAGACTTTGTATCAATACTCCTATTTAAAGACTCGATATTATATCTATAGCTATTCACCATAGCGTATGCGAATATGTTTAGTAGTATCAATAGTACTACAACGATAATGCATATAGTTAAGGATACTCTAGAATACACTATACCATCCCATATAAAATCATGTCTGCAAGCTCTATAAACCCTTCTCCACTAGGTTTAGACAAAACTAGATCGGCTGCATCCTTTAACTCCTCATCAGCATTAGATACAGCAACTCTAAAACCAGCAGCTCTAAACAACTCTAAATCCATATGGCTATCGCCAATTGCTACAACATATTCTCTACCAACACCAATTCTCTTTAAAACATAGTCTAGAGCCCTACCCTTACCAACATCAACTGGTGTAAGGTGTATAGCATAACCACTATAGCCTACACGTATATAGCCGTATCTTTCTTCAACAAACTCCTTAACTAAGCTATAGACACTCCAAGCTCTACTCCAATACCCCCTCCTAACCTTTAAAGCAAAGTCGTGGTAGCGGAACATATTCTGCCAAGAACTAGAAACATACTCTCCAAACCTAGCCAGTACATCATCTAGTGCTTTACGAGCACTATACTTAGACAGCTCAACAACATCACTACTACTAAAGTATATGAAAGCACCATTCTCGCCAACAACAGGTCCTCTCAGATCATAGTATCTCTTAAGAGCTACAACAACTGGTAGAGCATTAGCTGATACAAGAACTACTAAAACATTATTGTCTTCAAGCCTCTTCATAGCCTCTATAACACGTGGTTCAATATACAAAGACCTCCTATCAACAGTTAGTGTACCATCAATATCTGTTGCTACAACACAATACCTAGGCTTCACATCTACACACCACTTAACACTCTCTACACTCTAAAAATCTGGATTAATTTAATACACTAGTGTAGAGTATTATATTATCTATGGTGGTGGACTATATGGGTGTTTTTAAAGTACACGCTCGTATATGGAGCATAGGTGATCCCTCTAGAGCTGTTGACGTTGAACTTCTTGTAGATACTGGAGCAACATATACTGTCTTACCAGCCAGCCTCCTCAAGAAACTAGGTGTAAAACCATATAGAAGCGTTAGACTAAGAATTGCTGATGGAAGAGTTATTGAGAAGCCTCTTGGAGAGATAGGTATTGAGATAAATGGTTATCGTGTATCTGCTACACCAGTAGTGTTTGGAGATAGTAACGTATACCTATTAGGCTCTGTAACAATGGAGCAACTAGGGTTAGCACCTGATCCTATTAGTAAGAAGCTTAAACCTACTGAGGCACTCCTTATGTAGTATCTAAATAGCGTTATCTTGTAGTAGTTATTATGGTTGGTGTTTGTGAAGTTATTCCACGTGTTTTAGATAGGAAGTCGTCTATTATATTGACTACCTGGTCTATGGTTTCCTTTGGTGCATTACTTAGTTTTCCACATTCTTTTATAATATCGCCGAGTTTTATGGTGATAAGCTTTAGATCGTCTAGATTTGTGAGATACTGTTCATACTTGATCCTATTGTTCATACTATCAATGGACAGTATATGGTCTAGTCTAAGGAATATCTCTCTTAAATCCATTACTAGCTTATAGGTTTTATCAATACGTGTTCTCTGACCTATATAAGTGTTTATCATGGCTTGTTCATACTTGACATCATCTAGTATGCTGCTTATGTATTGGCTTAGATACTTTATTCTTGTATAGTTTACAAGATACCTAGTTCTTAGTTCTTCATAGGTTGCATTATGTTCTCTTAAATACTCTAGTTCAGTAACTATTTGCTTCATAGTGTTTGGTATGAGGGATAGTTTAAAGTCCATGCCATTCTCTAAAGCATCAATTAATCCATTACAATTGCATGGACACATATGCTGTTGTGGTGGAGTGTATAGTTGGTAGTATATTAGAGGAGCTAGAAATGTAATGGAGAAGAATATAGCTACTACTACTATAGCTATCTTCCATAGACTAGTATCATGTGAGGTCACTCTAACCACCTTATCTACAATGATAATATGGTTTATGGATAATCTGCTATAGTGTAGACACGTAACTCTGAATAAAACATGTTTTGAGGATAAGTGTCTATGGAGAGACTTTGAGATAGATAGCCTTAGTGTTCTCTATTATAGATCCTCTACTCTAGATAGTTAGTGTTTTTATTGATTATAGTGTTGTCTTGGGAGATAGAAGGTGTTTTGATGTTTCAGTAAGAGTATTTAGTATTGTAGGTGATAGAGATGCACTATATGATATAGTATTATATGCATGTATATACCTACATGTTTGTGTAGAACTGTTTTATATAGTGTATAGGTGTCTTCAGGAGGATGTATGGGTGATACTGGTGTATGGTGTAGACTAGAGTTATTTATGGAGGTTGAAGGGGTAGTTAATCAGTGCTTAACTTTCCACTAGTGTAGTTAACCTCTAACTCCATCAGCTACTCTATTCAACTACTAATAATCACAATATCCAGATCCTCCCTTCTGATCGTGTTTTCAGCTACAGTGTTTTAGCCCTTTGGTATAATAGTCTATGTCTTTATATAGTGTCTTAATATACATTATTCCTTTTAGGAATTATTTAGCTGATCCACATCTATTGTATAGCGTCTCTAGCCTATGTATGTGTGTAATGCTTAAGTTAGCTAGATGTATGTTTAAATAAATATATTGTTTAAACACTAGTTATTTAGAGGATTAGTATATGGTATTTAAGTATGTATTATACCTTACAAAACGCTAGTCTTTTATATTAATACTGTTATATTGTGTTTTGGTGAACTGTACTGAGCGGCCTAGTACTTAGATATATGTTAATGATAATATTTATCCTAGTACTTGTCGCTCCAAAGGGTGTTTGTGAAGAGTATTGGACTGGTACTAGTGATAATGATAGACCAGCTGCTATTGATAGTAACACAGTTTACGGATACTATGTTGTGTGGAATAGTGGTGGTCGTATATATGTGACAAATATTGATACAACTGGCTACATGTCTAATAATACTGAAATTAAGGTTGTAGGAGCTAATGTGACAGCTAGTGATGCTGTACTAAACAATACTAAACTATACATACTTGCTGGAGATAATGATAACAATACAGTAGTCTATCTCATAAAGTATGATGTAGTTAATAAAAACGTTGATTATGTATGTAAATATGTTGTGTCAAATCCAGTAGGGCCGGTAGCTTCTGAGCCGAGAACAGTTGTTTATGATACAAGTTATGTCTACTTACTTCTTAGCCACCAGGACAAGTTTACTATACTAGTTATTAAACCAAATACTGGATCTGTGGTTATGAAGAGAGGGTTGATGATAACTAATTCATCATATATTGACATGGATGTTGAAGAAGGCTACCTATATATTCTTGGACACACCTACCTTAATGGAGTTTATAGAATGTTGTTGGTAAGAACCGATCTATCCGGCTTCAATACAACAGAGACACATGTACTAGTTGGTGAACAAGGTGTCTTTATACGTGGTAAATCACTTTTTGTAGAGAAGGGTGCTGTTTATGTACTAGCTGGTGTTGGCGGTGCGGGTGCTCCAGGGCTTCATGTATATACTGGGTTATTTAAGTATAAAGCAGCTATTCTATCACTAATAGACTACAGGATCTATAAGACAACTGGATACTATTTTGGTTATGGAGACTTCAACCCCAACAAGATCACTCCAGGCTCTAACAGTTTCTACATAACTGGCTATTTAGCTAATAGTACAGATGCTGGTAAACAGGATATATTCATAGCTGGTTTTGACTATACTAGCTTAAACAATACATGGGCTAAGAAGTGGGATGGTTTTACTGGTGTTGAGAGAGGTGTTGCTGTAAAGTGTATGAATAACCTTGTTGTAGCTACAGGTTTCAGCCCTAAACATACTGGTGTCTTTAGTAATGTTACACTAGAGGCCTATACTGGAGCTACAGCATATACTGCTTCTCTCTATGGAGAGTCTAGTACATATAATGTTCTAGAGTATAGTGTTTCAGCAAGTGTTTCAACAAAGGCTAGGGTAGCTGGTTTAGATGACATTGTTGTATTATCAGTTAATGAAACTGGACAGCCAGAGCCTATACCAGAGTTTAGTAGCTACTACATAGTTATGGTTATAGCTATTATATTAATACTATTAACAATATATTATGTGTTTAGGAGAAATCTTTAACACTAATTTTTTAACACAATAACCCTCTATCTATCATATACTATGATTTCCTGTATCTAGCCTTTAAGATAATGGATAGAGTAATACCATATAATAGATACTCCAACACCTACTCTAGAGATTATCTAAGTCAGATTATCTAGTACTCATGTAGATTCTCCAAATACGGTATTACCCTTTACACCTATGTACTCAATATCTTATTTTGAAATATAGTCTTTATACTATATATAGTATATCTAGTGCTTATATAGTAAATAGATCGTATATGGGTATTACATTCTATAAGAGGCTCATATGCACACCCTCTAGTGTATCTAGCTAGTGAGGAGGGGGTTTAGAAGAGTATTTTATTGAGTGTATTATCTATTAAACTCATGTATATTGTTCTATGTTTTTATATTATATACTATATTCTTGTCTTAGTTCTATATATTGTACCTGGTTCTATATCTGTTTCAGGCGGTACTATTGATTGTGGATAGAGTATTGTGTCAGAACCAATTCTTACATTATACCCTATTATTGCTCCTAGCTTTAATACTGGTTTCTTTATTGTTGGTATAGATATTATATGCTCTCTTAATCTGGGTGGTGCTTCACCACGTGGTAGTACATTTAGTGTCACTGTGTGTGGGCCTACTATTGTGTTTTCACCTACTATACTGTCTCCTATGAAGCAGTGACTGTCTATGAACACATATGGTTGTAGTATACTGTTTTTGACTTCTGTATATGCTCCTATACGGTTGTTTGATTCTAGGCTTGTGTAGTGTCTTATAAAACTATGTGCTCCTATAAATGAGTCTCTACCAATATATACTGGTCCTTTAACAACTGAGTAGTGGTCTATAATTACTCCATTCTCTATATAAGCTGGTGGTTTAACTATAGCTGTTTCAGCAATCTCTACATCATCACCTATATGTGTACCCTTCATTCGATCCAGTAGCTGACGGGATGCTTCAAGTAAGTCTGCTGGATAACCTATATCAATCCATAAACCACTCCAATGAACACTAACTACACGGTGCTCTTTAGCCAAGCGGTTAATAACTTCTGGTAGTGTCTCACCTATCTTCAGGTAATCAAGTATCCATGTTGGTAGTATATAGATTCCTCCAAGAGTATATGCTGGCTTCTCAACCTCCTCTATACTAGATGGTTTTTCAACAACCTTCTTAACACTACCATCAATGTCTACAACTGCTACACCATAAGTGCTTATAAACCTCTCATTAAGCGGTATTGTTAGTACTGTAGCTGTTGGCTCTAGTTTATAGAATACACCTAGTAGGCTAGATAACGCATTTGGATCAAATATGAGGTCTCCAAAGACTAGGAGGAAGTAGTCTGTATCACTTAGCTCTCTTTCAGCACTAAGTATTGCACCTTCAATACCGCTTCCACGTTGTTCTACACCAATAACACGTCTTCTACTATACTTTAGAGCATCCTTTAAAACATCCTTAAAGGTATACACTACTATAATATCTTGTTCAATAACACGTTCAACAGCATTTAATGGATAATATATAACTGGTTTACCAAGTATACGTAGACAATGCTTACTACGACCACTAGGTACAAGCATAGATAGTTTTTCAGAAACACCACCAGCTAGTATAACTGGTTTCAAACCCATTCAACCCCAAGGTAAAACTATGTAGTCATGGTATAATTATGTTATCTAGATACTACTCAACAGTAACAGTCTTAGCCAAATTCCTCGGCTTATCAGGATCATAGCCTCTCTTAACAGCAGTATAGTATGCTAGAAGCTGCATAGGAGGAGTATGTGTTAGTGGTGTAAGAATCCAGTGTGTTCTAGGCAGTCTAAACACGTAGTCAAGCTGATCAGCTAGACCACTGTCTTCTGGAGCAAAACCTATGGTAAACGCTCCACGAGCCTTCATCTCCTGTATATTACCAAGCAATAGCTTCTCAAGACGCTCGTCACACGGTATAGTGAAGAGTACTGGATAACCAGGTTCAACAAGAGCTATAGGTCCATGCTTACTCTCACCAGCTGGATAAGCCTCAGCATGTATATAGGCTATCTCTTTAAGCTTTAAAGCACCCTCCATAGCAACTGGTACACCAATACCACGGCTTAGATAGTAGGCGTTACCTTTTGCAGCCATCCACTCAGCTAGTTTACGTGTAGAATCCTCATTATCAGCTATAACACGTGATACAATCTTTGGTGAATCCATAAGCCATTTACGTAGTTCACTAGCTTCACTCCTATGTAAAACACCCTTCTCTTCACCAAGTCTTATAGTAACCCATGCTAGTACAAGTGTTTGTGTAGTAAATGTCTTAGTAGCAGCTACACCAATCTCTGGACCCGCTCTAGTATATACTGCTATATCGCTTTCACGTGGTATAGCTGAGTCTATAACATTAGATACTGCTATAACACGTGCGTCATGTTTCTTAAAAGCACGTAGAGCCATGAGAGAGTCTATTGTCTCGCCACTCTGGCTAATAACAACGAGTACATCGCTACTACCTGCTGTTTCTTCAAAAACCTTGTACTCACTAGCTATAAACGGTATAACTGGTGTGTGTGCTAGAATACTTGATAATAAGCTATAGTAGTAGCCTGCGTGATAGCTTGTACCAGCAGCTGTTACATAGACCTTCTCTGCGTCTAGGAGGAGCTTAACAGCTTCATCAACAGCTACATCCTTTTCAACACCATATAGAGTGTCTCTAAGTACACGTGGTTGTTCATGGATCTCCTTGATCATGAAGTGTGGGTATCCAGCTTTAGTAGCATCCTCTATACTCCACTCTATAACTCTAATCCTCTTCCTCCAATCAACCTCTCTACCATCAACAGTCTCTAACACAATACTTGTTGGAGATATATAGCCTACCTCATAGTCATGGACAATTATAGCTTTACGTGTATACTCTAGAAAAGCAGGTATATCACTAGCAAGCAAGTTATATCCATCTCCAACACCTAGTACCAACGGGCTATCCTTACGGGCAAAGAATATCTTATCAGGCTCAATACTAGATATAAGTGCTATAGCATAACTTCCTTCAACCATCTTTATAGCTTCACGAAAGGCTTCATACAGGCTTCTTGTACGTTTATAGAGTTCTTCAACAAGATGAGGTATCACTTCTGTATCAGTTTCACTAGTAAAGACGTGTCCACGAGCTATAAGCATCTCCTTTAACTCACGATAGTTCTGTATAATACCGTTATGTACAACAGCTATACGTCTACTACAATCAGTATGTGGGTGTGCATTCTCATCACTAGGCTTACCATGTGTAGCCCACCTTGTATGTGCTATGAGTGTATATCCATGTAGTCTTGTAAAACCAAGCTTTCTCTCAAGTTCAGCTATCTTACCCTTACCCTTAACAACAACTACTTTGTCTCCATAAACACTAGCCATTCCAGCACTATCATAGCCACGGTATTCAAGCCTTAGTAGACCCTTATAAACCATAATAGAGGGTTTGTCAACGGCCTTGTTGGGTAGGCATACAAGTCCAATAATACCACACACTATTAGCTCCCCACATGATATCTAGATAAAGCCGCTAAATATACCTATATAATACTATAATATAGTAAACCATGTTGAGGAGTATGATGTGGTGTATGCTAGGTTGGAGAGTATTATTGTTAAAATAACTGGTAAAGCATTTGACAACCCTAACCCAACTATATTTAAGAGATATGCTAGTGTTTTTGAAGAACTCATAGGGGATGGTTATAAGTTAGCTATTGTTGTTGGCGGTGGAGGTGTTGCTAGAAAATACATTAGTTTAGCTAGAGAACTCGGGGTTGATAGCAACTACTGGTTAGACACTATAGGTATTGATGCTTCAAGACTTAATGCACTAGTACTTGTAGCTACTCTACAACCACATGCATACCCGTGTGTTATAGAGGATCTAGACACGCTTGTTAAGACATTAATGGTGTATAGGATAGCTGTTCTAGGAGGACTACTACCCGGTCAATCAACAGCAGCTGTAGCATTAGAGGTTGCTGAAGCAATTGGTTCTAAGAAAGTATACTATATGGGTGCTGTAGACCATGTATACACACGTGACCCAAGGAGACATCCAAGTGCTAAACCATTGAAAGAAGTATTTGTAGATGATTTAGAGAGAATGATAGAGGGAGAGAGCCTACCAGGAGAATACCAGCTCCTAGACAGACAGTCAATAGAGATTATGAAGAGGAGTAAGATAACAATATACTTAACACACTACACTAAACCAGAGAACATAAAGGAATTCCTAAAAGGAAGAAACCCAGGGACAATAATAAAGCCATAAACACATAAAAGTATAGGAGAAACAAATAGATAGTAGAGGATGCGGGGGTGCCCGAGCCTGGACTAAGGGGGCGGACTCAAGATCCGCTGGCGTAGGCCATCGTGGGTTCAAATCCCACCCCCCGCACCACCCTCTACTCTAAGTATTAGTAAAAAGGATTGAAAGTTACAGCAGTATACTGTGTTTCTAGGTTTTATTTCAATACTCTGTACTAACAAAATGAACTGAATTAGTCTATAGTAAGCATGATAGTGTTATATAAGGGTTATTGGCGGGTTTAGTGCTAGTATTATGAGGAAGCTTATTAGTGGTACAGTTATGTTATCATCTACTATACCTGGTATTTCAAAGTGTTCTACTATACTAGCTATAACTGCTGCTAGTATTCCAGCTAATCCTATGAGTGCACCAATGGGTACGGTTACAGCTAGCATAGCTATGTTTCCAACCCATGCTTTTGTACGGTAGCCGTAGAGTGTGTTTCTAACAATACCTGTTATAGCGTCTCCAAAGGACATGAAAGCTACTGGTATTACACCATACCAGTATGCGTTAGTGTTTTGTCCAAACAGTATCCATGCCAAAGCAATAATAATACCCCACATTATACAGAAGTGTACTTCATACATATTATCCTCAACTTGAAACCAGTACATAAGCTTCTTAGTACGATGAGGTATGTATGTTAGTATAGCTAATACCATAGCTAGTATAAATGGGAGTAGTGGGGTCTTAAATAGAAACGGCACTAGTAACGCAACAAGTCCTCCAGCAAAAATATGTATGACCTTCCTATTATAATAGACAGCTCTCTTCTCTTCAACACCCCTCTTAACCATATACTTGTATAGTGTTAGAGACACAAGTTGTACAATAATTATAACCCATGCAAACAAGGCTATGCTCCAAGCGATTTCCAATAGATCGATCATGGTCTGCACCTAGAACAAACTTATTCAATAATATATCCATAAACAAGTTCTATAAAAATATTTATAAGAAAACAACAAAGTAGTTATGTTAGAGGTAGACAAACACCATATCCAATAAAACAAGCACTCTCTAAAACAATAGAGTGAGGTGAACTAAGTAAATGTCTTCTAAGTCACTCATATCAGATGATGAGTTAAGGAAAGCATTAGAAGAAAAACAACGTGTTAAAGAAACAACTAATGAAAAACAGAAGTGGGTAGCAAGAATGCTTAGAAGTGCGAAACACCACCACAAGATCTGTCCATACTATGACAAGAAGACTGGAATGTGTTTCCTAACACTAGGCTCTAGATGCGATCGGGATGGAAGGTTTGAAAACTGCCCAGTATTCCGTTCATTCCTAGAAAGAAAGTATGAGGAATACAAGTCTAAAGGAAGGCCGCTGCCAATGGATTTTGCAGATATAACAATAGCTATATTCTAATCTATAACACTACATACTAAGCACTCTGTGTAAAACTCGTTAACAACAGAGAGTGTATGAAGAAGTGGGTTGCTATGGAGGTTAAGGAGTATAGTATAAGTGATCTTGATAAGATATGGTTTGAATACGATAAACAAAACGATATACTATATATAAACTTTGGCTACGATATAGAAGATGCTGATGAGGAATTCCTATCTGGAGAAGACATAGTTGTAAGGATTAAGGGAGGACGTGTAGTAAGCATAATGATTATGAACTTTAGTGTAAAAACAGGAATAGTGGTATACTAGAGTTCTAGTGGGAGTTGGCTACGATCAGAGTAGTGTACGATATAGTGTTTAGGCTTTAAAGCCTTAACAATATAGTTAAATATCTTCCAAGGATCAGCTTTTTCACCACAAGTATATACATCAAGTGTAGCATACTCGTTCTCAGGCCATGTATGCAATGCTACATGACTTTCAACAATAAGTACTATAACAGATACACCGCCATGCTCACCGCCTACAACCCAGGAACGGGTCTCAAGAATAGATGCTTCACCCTCTCTAACAGCTTCTTCTACAATTGATACTAGAAACTCTCTATTACTCAATAACTCTCTAGGTGAACCATATAGATCACCATATACGTGTCTACCAACTACTAGTCTAACCATACCCTACCAACCCATCACTCTCCTCTTATCTCATCTAAGACTTTGTCAAGATAACCATCTAAACCACTAATAACTCTTACTCCAGATTCTTCAATAGAAAGTCTATAATTCTCATTAATACTCTTACAAAACAGTATAACTGGCTCATACTCTTCAAAAAGCTCTTCCAAACCATCTAGAGTAGAGGGTTTCTTAATAAAAAGCTTAACACCAGTATCAAGGTCTATGACAGCAACCTCCTTACCACTACTATAGCTATCAACAACGTATCCGCCGCCCCTATGATCAGGAGATACTATAAAGAAAACTCTATACACTATAAACCCCCTATAACTAATAAGTACATCTACAATAAAAACACTAGTGTATAAGATATATTGCTAAATTAGGTGTCTAGGAGAAATTGTTTACAATAGATATTGTTAGAGCATACTCAATAGCAGATACTTTGTCAAAGGTATTCCCTTATAGTAGAGTGGAGTTGATGATAGAACTCGATCCACAATACAGGGCTTTAAAGAAACTATATGAGAACTATAGAGAGTTGGGTAAACTGGTTTTAATAACAATAGCTAATTCACTAACTAGCTACCAGTTAAGTGGTAGGGGTGAAGAATACTGGACTGAACTATCCAGCTACTTTATACATGAAAAGCCTAGAGACATAGCTGATCTAGAGGATAAGCTAGCATCATTCCTTATGAGTTCTAAGTATAATAGAGTTCAGTTAGATACTAAGATTAAACGTATAAGAAAGTTTCTAAGATCACGTTTAGCTAGAGAACTCTATAAAACACCATGCATATACTCAAACAACCAATACACTCTACTAAAGAGGCTTTCACAGGTAATGAACCAGAGCATCTATGATAAGACAATAGCTTTTTCAGTAAAGATGTACTATTACTGTATAAGAATTGGTTGTAGAGAAGTCTATCCAGACTATAGAGTTCCCATACCAGTTGATCGTAGGATAGCATTGACTAGTATTATAAGTGGATTAGTTAGAGTAGATAAAGAGACGTATATAACGAACCTTACCAAGCTTGTCTATAAACTACTGTCTAGACGATATAGAAAGATAGTTATAGATTCATGGATGATTGTTTCAAAAATATCTAGAATACCATGTATATTCTTAGATACAATTATATGGCTTATTGGAAGATGCCTTACCCATCTAAAGAGAACATGCTATATAGTAGATTGTATTAGAAGATACTATGGAGAACTATTTAATAGAGATGAGTTAGAACTAATAGTTTCTGAACTAACTTATTATCTAAACTATAGGAATAGATATAGATGATTATTGTTTATATTCTAGCCTGGGTATGTAGGGTTGATCATAGATCCACTGCATGATCCCAGTATAGAGCATGGTAGTTGTAGATGTTATGTAGCGTTACTAGCTATTGGTAGTATAGAGTATCATGGAGGATACCTGCCTTTAGCAGTTGATACACTTATAGCTGATAGGTTGATAGAGCTTTTTCTACAAAGACATAGTTTAAAGGAAGGAGTTTGTATAGTAAAACTTCCTCCAATATATTATGGATATTCTATAGAGTGGAGTCGGTATGAAGGTACAATATCTATTCCATACAACACGGTTATAGATTTTGTAAAGAGTATATATGATTGTTTGAGAAAGGTTAGTGGGTTTAAGGGGTTGGTTATAGTTAATGGACATGGGGGTAATAAGAGTGTCTTAGAGGTTATGGCTAGAGAGCTTGCATGGAGTTATGGAGGCTCTATAGCTGTTATTGATATATGGAGTATTGCTAAAGAACTTGGTCTAGAATACTGTCATGCATGCCTATTTGAGGTAGAGCTTGCTAAACACCTGGGTATAGATGTTTATGGAGAAGGATCTATGTCTAAGGCTATGTTGTCTAGAGTAGAGGGTTCATACACTTATACACCACATAGTCCTAGTCTAGGGTTTAAAGGAACGATCCCGTCTATTAACGAGTTTTTAGAAAAGTTCTATTCTATTCTACTAGATACTATAGAGTCTCTAGCCTATATGGAGAAGTGATTAGCTAGTAATAACTTCTTTATACTATTATAGAGTTAGTGTCTCTATGGTGGACAAGAGCTTGTCTAGTAAAGGACTTGCTATTAACACAGTTGTTGAGAAGCCCTTTAAGACTATGGAGCGTAGAGGCTATAGATGGTTTGGTACAGTTGTTGTAGATGTTAAGGGTAGGAGAGTACATTTATTAATGACAGGCTCTATATCACAGTGGTTTACACTTGGTGAACGTGTTAGACTAGTACTTCTTGGTGAGCTTATTAGCTGAGAAGCCAAACCTCTTAGTTATAGACGAGCTTACAGCACAACATGTAGCACGTAAGATAGGTAGTGGTTGCCCGTGCATGATGTTTAGGTTATTTTTCAATATTTTGGAAACTTGTACGGGCTTCCCTCCTCAACCACTTCATCTTTGTCAGCGGTTCATTGAGAGCTACATCCCCACACACCACTGGGTATGGGTTACGGGGTGGCGCCGTCATTGGGGCACAAAAGCCCCTTGATAGCTTCTATCACCCAACCAATTATAGTAATAAAGTATTTAGATGTTATCCAAATTCATAAAACATCCTAAACACACAAATAAGCGAATAGTCTAACCGTTCCCCGTCTTAGGTTATTGATGGTCTCTGTAGGGTGGTTCACCATGTTTTCTCCCTACTAGAGGCATGTAAGCCTCCAGCGGGGGTTACCAAACATCTACTATCCAGTAAGGTTCATAACTATTAAGACCCTAAAACATATAGACAAGAAACAATTGTAAACCCGTAGAGCAGGTATAACACTAGTTGTAGCAGCTAACAGACTAGAAGTCATAGGCGTACTAAATCCAGACAGGATCACATACGTATGCTATGGAGAAGCACTAGAGATCAAAGTATAGGCAACTTCTCCACCAACTTTATCACTAGACTATAGAACAAACCTCTCTTATACTATTGCTAGCTTTTAACCAGTTAGTACAGAGTAACCATGTATTTCATAAGCTATTAATTAAGGAATCTGATTTAATGGAGTATATAAAATTCTACAATTACTCTATACGTTCCCCACCTAGAATCTGTTTACATAAGTTTATTACAAAGTCTCTTTCCCGATCATTTACAGTAAATCCTACTCTATACCTCGGTGTGATTATAACTGCTTCATTGGGATAGTATATTTTATCCATATGTTCCCAATATACAGCCCATTTCTCATAGCGGAGTACTATAGGCCAGTCATTTATATATAGGATCTCTCCTTCTTGTCCAACCAGTCTCTTATCTTCTTCTAAACCTAACTCAAATTGTTGAACTAGCCTTTTCTTAGCCTCTTCAATACCAGCTGATGGGGTTAAACCTAGGTCTTTATAGAAGGATGATTCATTGTAACATACTATTCTCATCTTTATGTTTGGTGGTTCAGCATCTTTTGTTAAAGTCTTTCCTGGTCCTACATAGTTTAGTATAGTGTATACGTATTTTCCATTATATGTGATGTTCTTACCAGTAAAGTTGTATAAAGTGATCTTTAGAGGCTTGTGTGATCCAAGAATTATTATAGCATTTGTTAACCTAGTCACTTCACTAGTCTTTCTATCTAATACAACTTCTCTAAAGTAGTATACATATTTGTATCCAAGAGACTTTAGGTCTGGTAGAGTAATGTTTATACCGCATTCTTTTCTAATAAAATCTATAGCTTCTCCTCTAGTAATCATAAGACCAGGTCTATAGTAGTAGAATGATGGAGCGATTGGTATGGTTCTATCCATGGACTCTAGGATCATAATATACATGGATACTATAATGGCGATAACCGCTACTATGGGTACTACAACTTTTTTGAGTAAGTTATACACACAAATCTACCATGGTATACTTTATCTCTATTTGATTATTTAATCTTTCCTTTATATAAAATACATAGTTATAGAGTTTGTCTAGTAGCTTTGGTTCTTGTATAAAGATTCTTTATGTATTAAGGAGTTTGCTTCATGGTGTTTCTTAGAAGTTTATATTAGGTTTTAATCTAAGAGTATATTTTTAGAAATAGTGTTTTGGAGAAGGTTATGTCGTATATTGTCTCTGGTGTGTTTCCAACAATAGCTGGTAGGAGGATTCCTCAGCACTACTATATATTATTGTATCCGTATTTGTCTAAGATTTGGAGTAAGACACATGATCTTGTTGGAGAGCTGTGTGTTATTGAGGCTAAGAAGGGTAGGGATCTTGTTGTTAAGTGTGGGGATAGAGATAAGCTTGTTGATGTATTAGTTTCTCTACATACAAGCTTCTTTACAGTTAATGGGTGGTTTGATGGAGAACTTGTTGAGCGTAGAAGATATGCTACATATCTGCTTAAAAACTATAGGCCAAGGCTTTCTAAAGCGTTTATGATGTTGTCTGAGTCAATTGATCGTGGGGATTATGAGAGTGGTTATAGGTATGCTTTAGAAGCTATACGTGTTATTAGTGAAGCTGAGAGATTCTATATGGAGGTCGGTGGTAGACTTAATCAACTATATTTTGAAATGCTTTATGGAGGTATTCCTGTAACGTATACTAATACGTGGAGACTTGTTGAAGAAGGATCTGATCTTGTTAAGAATATTGCTCCAAGAATATATAGTAGTGTTAGAGAAGAAGCTTATAGAGTATCAAAAATGCTTTCAATAACTGGTGGTGTTCTTGAAAAAGATCGTATTGGGGACAAGGAGTAGGAGGAGGATCGAGCTTTTAAGAAGGATTGGTGTAGAACCTATTGTTATCCCTCCAAAAACTGTTTTTGAAAAGACAATGGGTGAGCCTAAAGATATAGTATTGTATAATGCTAGAGCTAAACTAGCCTCTATCCTAGAGAATCCACTGGTTCCTAGAGAGAATGCTGTAGTAGTGACAGCTGATACAATAGTTGTTGATGTAGATGGAACTGTTTATGGTAAACCAGGTTCTGTTGAGAGAAATGCATTGTTTTTAAGAAGGCTTCGTGGTAGATGGCATTGTGTACTTACTGGTGTTGTAGTATATGATGTTGATACATTGTCTAGTGGGGAGTTTGTTGAAGAAACACGTGTTAAGATGAGAATGTTTAGTGATGAAGAACTAGAGCTATATCTAGCTAGTCTTGAGGGGGTTGATAAAGCTGGTGGTTATGCTATACAAGGTCTTGGTGGATTGCTTATAGAGATGATAGTAGGTGATCCATATAACGTTATAGGTCTCCCACTACCACGTCTCCATAAGGTACTGCTTAAGTTTGGAGTTAATCTCCTAAAGTATGGTTTGGTGAGAAGAGTTGTTAGAACCAGTTGATCCACTATCCATAGTCTTCTATAGACCAGATGCATTACGTGTGTGGGAGCACCCTCTTATGAGGGAGAGGCTTAAATGGTACTATAGTGTTATGAGGGATGAGAAGCCTGCTAAATACCTTATTGTCAAGAGGATAGAGTCTCCAATAAACCCTTATGATAGAGAATTATCTATTGATGAGTTATGGAGTGTTCATAGAGAGCTTTCAAAAGAGTTTCAGAAAGTGTTTATGGGTGTTAGAGGGGATAGGTTGTCTATAGAAGAGCTTTCTAAACCAGAGTATAGCTTTCTTGATGTAAAGATAGCTATAGCATGGAGGATCATGGCTTCATGCAAGCTATGTGAGAGGAAATGTAGAGTTAATAGAGTTGATGGCGGGGCTGGTGTTTGTCTTATGAATGGAGAATGTATTGTACATAGCTACTTCCACCACATGGGTGAAGAAGCACCACTAGTACCTAGTGGTACAATATTCTATGGAGGATGTAATCTTAAGTGTGTTTATTGCCAGAATTGGGATATTAGCCAAGTAAACCCAACTTACGGGTTAAAGGTTGATCCAAAGACACTTGCTAAGATACAGTATGAGTTGAGGAGGACTGGTGCTAGAAACATTAACCATGTTGGAGGAGATCCTACTCCACAAATACCATTCATACTTGAGAGTCTAAAGTATTTAGAAGTTAATGTACCCCAGTTATGGAATAGCAACATGTATTTAACGTTAGAGTCTATGGAGCTTATCAAGGATGTTATAGATATATGGCTTCCAGACTTTAAATACGGTAACAACAGTTGTGCTAAAAAGCTATCACTAGTAGACAACTACTACGAGGTTGTTACAAGAAACTTGTCTATAGCTTATAGGAATGGTGATATGATTATAAGACACCTAGTACTACCAAACCATCTGGACTGTTGTACAAAACCAGTACTAGAATGGATCTCTAGGAATACACCATATGCTGTAGTCAATGTTATGGATCAGTATAGGCCAGAACACCTTGTTTTAAAGTATCCAGAAAAGTATAGAGAGATCTCGCGTAGGCTAAGCTATAGAGAGATTGATGAAGCATATGGTTATGCTCGTAGAGCTGGTTTTACAGTTTATGTAGAAGATCTATGGCTTAAACCATAGGTTTAACTATTCTACAATATATCATTCTTGTAGTAGGGGTGCTATAGTTTATGGAGGGTTTGGAGAGTGTTAGTGAGTACTGGTTTCATAACTATTATCGTGTACTAGTTATTGACTCTAGTAGTGAGTATGTTGTATCAGTTGATGTATATAGGAGGGGGTGGTTTTGGAGTGTTGATGAAGAAAGTTGTTTAAGTGATCGAGAATACTGTCTAGTCTACCATAGAGTTGATCCAGCTGTTCTTAGTGATAAACTAGGCGATCTAGCCAGCCTGGTTAGACGTGTAGAGATTGTTGGTGTTAAAGCAAGGGGTAGAGTTGAAGCTGTTAATGTAAGGTATTTCCTGTCTAGAGATAGGGTTTTAAAGTATAGTGATATTGAGAAGCTATTCTATATATCATGGGATCTTGTTGGAGCTAGGCTGGAGGCTGAGGAATTGGATTGACAAAATCATTTTAAGGGATTAGGATTGTTTCTGTTTAAAGATAGACAGTGGGTATCTGGTGGAGATATTGACTATAAGTTTTAAACCACGTATTACTGAGAAGAGATGGGATATAAGTGAGGAGGAGAGGCTCTATAAGCTGTGGGAGGAAGAGGGTTTACACAAGTTTGTATTTAGAGAAGACGATGATAGAGAGATTATAGCAATAGATACACCGCCTCCATACGCTAGTGGTAAATGGCATGTTGGTGGAGCTGCACACTATGCACAGATTGATATGGTTGCAAGATACTTCCGTATGAAAGGCTATAACGTGCTAGTACCATTCTATGCTGACCGTAATGGACTTCCTGTTGAAGTACAGGTGGAGAAAGCCTATGGTATAAACCCTCACGAGGTATCAAGGACTCCAGAGGGTAGAGAGAGGTTTCTAGAACTTTGTAGAGAGTTTCTTGATAAAACAGAGGAAGAGATTGTTGGTATATGGAAGAGGCTTGGATGTAGTTTTGATTATTGGAGAAATGGTACTGATAGCCCAGAGTATCGTAGGATAACACAAGCTACATTTATAGAGTTGTATAGGAGGGGGTTGGTCTATGAAGCTGAGAGACCTGTCAACTGGTGTCCTCGTTGCCGTACAACACTTGCTGATGCTGAGCTTGAGCATAAGGAGGTTAGAGGCTATCTATACTATATCAGGTTTACTGTAAAAGAGGATGGTAGAGAACTTGTTATAGCAACTACACGTCCAGAGTTGTTGAGAGCGTGTAAAGCAGTTATCTACCACCCAGACGATGATAGGTATAGGGGTTTAGAGGGGCTCCATGCAGTAGTTCCACTGTATAACCATATAGTACCTATAAAGACTCATCGTGAAGTTGACCCAAGGTTTGGAACAGGCCTTGTAATGGTATGTAGTTATGGCGATCAAGCTGATATTAAGATGTTTCGTGAACTAGGTTTAGAGCCAATAGTTATTATTGATAGAGATGGTAGGTTGAAGGAGGGAGCAGGCCCTATAGCTGGCTTGAGTGTAGAAGAGGCTCGTAGGAGGATAGCAGGTATTCTTGAAGAGAAAGGGCTTATTGTTAAGAAGGAGGAGCTTGTCCACAGCATACCTGTTTGTTGGAGATGTAAGACGCCAGTACAGTTTATACATACACGTGAGTGGTTTCTTAAACAACTAGGTCTTAAGGATGAGCTTAGAAAGCTTGTACTTGAGAAGATAGAGTTTAAACCACTCATGCATAGGAGGAAGCTTCTAGACTGGATTGATAGTATATCAACTGACTGGCCTATAAGCCGTGACCGATACTACGCTACAGAAGTACCTATATGGAGGTGTAGTAAGTGTGGAGCCATACTAGTTCCAGAGCCCGGTAGGTACTATAGGCCATGGATTGACGAGCCTCCATGGAGTAGTTGTCCAGAGTGTGGTGCTCCACGTGAAAGCCTTGTTGGTGAGAAGAAGGTTTTTGATACATGGTTTGATAGTAGTATTACAGTACTCTATGTGACTGGTTACTTAAGAGATAACAAGTTGTTTAAAAAAGCATTTAAGTATACATTGAGGCCGCAGGGACAGGACATTATACGTACATGGCTCTACTACTCAATCCTACGTGTATACCAGCTTCTAGGAAAACCAGCGTTCAAATGGGTACGTATAACAGGTATGGGTTTGGATGAGAAGGGAGAGGCTATGCATAAGAGTAAGGGTAACGTTATTGACCCAGAGCCTTTCCTTAGAAAATATGGTGCTGACGCATTTAGGTTCTGGAGTGCTGCATCAAGTAAGCTAGGCTATGACTATAGGTTTTCAGAACAAATGATTAGGACAGGGCTATTGTTTACTACAAAGCTGTGGAACATAGCTAGATTCATATCATCATTTCCAAAACCAGAGACTAGGCCTAGGCTTAGACCAATTGATAAAGCAACACTTGCCCGTCTAGCCTATGTGTTAGAGAGAGTTGATAAAGCTTATAGTGAACTAGACGTCTATGAACCAGTTAATGAGATATACCAGTTTACATGGAACTACTTTGCATCAAACTATCTAGAACTTGTTAAGACACGTGCTTATAATAGTGGTGGAAGGTATGGTAGAGAAGAACAAGAAGCTGCATGGTATACACTACATACTGTACTAGATAATATACTGCGGGCTCTAGCACCTATAATGCCCTTTATAACAGATGCACTATACCGTAGACTATATGGTAGATGTATTCATAGAGAAGCTTTCCCTAAACCAGATAGTGAGTGGCTGGAGTGGAGTCCAGAACTAACAGACCTTGTTATGGAGGCTAACTCTGCTATATGGAGTTTTAAGAAGAAGAGGAATATCAAGTTTAAAGAACCGCTAGAGTATAGGATCTATCTACCAGAAAAGCTTAAGCCTATTAAAGAAGAACTTGTTGACCTACATAAACTTGTTGATATAGAGTTCTATAGTATGGAGAAACCAGTTGGTTTAGAAATAGGTGCTGGAATAGTTATTGTTGAGAAATAGTTTTTGTTCTAAAAAACTTCTCTAGACTCCAGAAAAACCTTTTAAACAAGTGTTTAAAAGGGGGGTATCCATAGTGTGGGTGTACAAGCCCCTTCTTAATAGCTTTGAAAACACCTTCTACACTATATTCATCAACTTCTATTAAGGTATATGCTACACCAATATACTCTAGTATATGGGCATCACTATTAGCTAGCCCTGGTAGTCTAAGTAGTTTAGTTGCTTCAATAGCTCTACGGTTAGCTCTATGTGTACTACTAGCATTCCATACTTCAACAGCATCCCATCCACTATAATCAAACAATGCTTCACCAATACCTAGTCTAAGTATGTCAAAAGGATGTGCTGGTACAACTAGACACCCATCTTCATGGCCACGGTCTATTATTTCTGGAACACTATACGGTATATCTACCTCGTCTAAGCAATAGACTAGTATGTCTCCAAGCTGTGTTCTAACTTCATTACCAATAATAACTATTGGTGAATCTGGTATATTCTTTGAAGCCTTGTAGCCAGCTACTCCACCACGGAAAGTATTATGGTCTGTTATAGCTATAACGTCTAAGCCCTTCTCTATAGCAGTATATATGATCTCTACTGGACTAGCTCTACCATCACTATATGTTGAGTGTATATGTAGATCGGCTTTCAACCTCATATCAATCACTATTATCTAATGGACTCTATAGCGTATCTACTAGACAGTATCCATTATATCAATAATTAAGACTTATATATTATCTATACTAGACACCTATAAAATAGAACCTATAGCTATAGCAGATGGTGTAGCCTATGAGGTATAGAATATATGTCTTACCTATGGTACTATTATTATTAATAATAGCATCTATACCGTCTACACTAGCTAGTGTATATAGCGTATCTGTTAAACTATACAACGATGGATCAGTTAGCTTCCATATAGAAGGAACATATGCTCTAGATAAACCTACTAAAGTGGAAGGAGACCTATATATAAGCTCTAAAGTTAAAGACAAGGGGGCTACGATAGACCTTGATGGGGTTCTTAAGCCATTAGAGAAGGCTAAAGAAGAAATAAGTATGTTATTGAAAGCAGCATCTAATGGAAACGGTGATGGAGAAAAGGCTGTTTCTGATACAAATATAGATTTCTCAATGACTAGTGAAAAGGATGAGATAAATGTATCAGCTACAGTACACTATACTGCCTATAAGGATGAACGTAGAGTCGATATTGATGCAAATGTATCAATTATTGGTGAAGGAACTACTATGAATCAGTTAAAGACTTCCTTGATGCAGATTAAAAAAGATACTTTAGAGAGTATGCTTAGAATGCAGGGTATTGACTGGGTTGATATTAAGAGGTTTGATAAAACATTTGATGATGTTATCAAGCTAGGTATAGGTTTATCTATTGATATTGAAGGTTATAGTGAATATGTTGTAGAACAAGCTAAGAAGTCTGGTGTTGAAACAAACATTACTAAGGAAGATATTATAGAAAGTTTTGAAGAAGGATTCTATGAATACAGTTATACCATGGAGTTAGAAATGGAGTTTACAACAGACAGAATTGTTATAAACATGAGTCTAGACTCGACATTTGAGTGGAGTGATGCTTTAAAGGCTTTAGAGAGAGCAATTAATGCAACACAGTTATATGGCTATCCACAGAGTGTTCCAAGTATTCCAGTAGCTCCACCAGTTACACCAACTACAACACCTATACCTTCAAGCGAGGTTGAAGAAGTTGCCAGTATCATAGGTAATATTACTGAAGAGTATGAGGTACTTCCATCAGACTCTACAATGCATCTAAGTATAGATAATGATACGGTTAGTTACGCGTATGATACTCCAAAGATTAGAGCTAAGGGTGCTGAAAACCCTGCTGACACACTATCATCAATAATAGCTACTGTAGAGAGTCTTAAAGATACTGTTAAAGATGAGAAAGTCCGTAGTGAACTAGAGTCTCTCTACAACTCTAACGTAACACTCGTCCCTGAAGAAGGTGTTAAAGTTAGTCAGACTACTGCTAAGTTTAGTGAAGCTAATGAAACAGGGATTGAAGTTAGTGCTGCTGAAGGACCGGGTTATGAAGAAATAGCTATGATAGTGATCATATTGGTTGTAGTTCTTGCTGTAGTGCTTACTATTAGAATGCTTCTTAAGAAATAGGCCTCTGGTAAGATAGGTATTGCTGTCTAGTCTATGGTGTAGTTATTGACTAGGATCATTATTGACTATGGTAGATGCGATCTATGTGGGCTATGCATAGAGTACTGTCCAGCATATGTGTTTTATAAGTGTGGTGGCAAGGTATGTGTTGATAAAGGTAAGTGTATTGAGTGCTATGGATGTATACCATTATGTCCAAAGAAGGCTATAAGTATAGAGTGTGACTCTTAGTAATACGGCTGTAGTTCAGCTCCATCATATGGGCATCTATATTTTACACGCCGTGCATCAGCTATGCAGAAGAATGAGTTACACTTTGGACATACATAGACTTCACCAGTATCAATTGCTTCAAACAAGTCTAGCTTCTTTTTACAAATACTACATTTAACAGTAGACCATCCCTTATGGCCTGGAGCATTAATACCTTTTAGTAAGCCTATAGTCATTCCATACACCCCTACTCTATAGACCTTAGATACTATGGTTTAAACCATTACCCACCTACAGTCTTTTTGGGTAGCCTTAGGCTGGTCCATCGTGGTTCCCCCTAGCCCCCTTCCCACTCGACCGAGGAGCAGGTATCGGAAACTAGGGGTCACCACCCAAGTCTATAAGCTAGAAACACTTATAAAACTATCTAAAACACCCAAAATGAAAGAAACCTACAAAAAGGAAACAGTTGCTTACCCTATTTTATTTTGCCTATGGCTAGTATCTACTAATATATCCTTGTCATGCATATAATCTGTTACTGGAAGAAGGGCTATGGATGAGGTAGTATTAGCTGCTACAGCTGATATACACAGTCCTAGATATATCAGTTTATACCGTAGTTGTCTTGAGAAACTAGAGGATAGGCCAAAGCTAGTTGTTTTTGTAGGAGATATTGTTGAGAAGAACAATATTAGTGCTGCTAGACTAGTATTTGATGTAACCAAGTGTGTTCTAGGGAGTATAGAAGTTGTTGCTTGTTTTGGTAATGAAGAGTATCGTGGTTTTGAAGATAGGTATAGAGAGCTTTATCCATGGGTTAAATGGGTGGATGATGAAGCTGTAGTTGTTGAAATAGATGGTGTTAGAATAGGTTTTATAGGTACACGTGGTGCACTTGACAAGCCTACTCCATGGCAGCAGAAGAACATACCTAATATAGCTAACTACTATAGAGAGCTTCCAGAAAAGATTAGAGAACTAGCTATTAATGTAAGGGATAAAGTAGACTACTTAGTTCTTATAAGCCATTATGGTGTAACCTATAAAACACTTATTGGTGAACCACGTAGGATATGGGTATATCTAGCATCCAAGTCTATGGAGTCTATTATAAAACCAAGTCTATTCGATCTAGTTCTCCACGGGCATGCACACAACTCTACTATAGACATGGTCTATGTTAATAATGTTCCAGTGTATAATGTTAGTCTACCTAGTAGGAAAAGAATTGTATTAATAAGACTTGGTAAGAGAAAAGTTGTTGAAGGACTACTTAAATGGATGTAGGTAGAGGGCTGGTTTATGGCTGGTATACCTATTGGCCGTGAGACGGCATATCGTGTTGTTAAGCGTAGGTTTCCATTTGTCACACTACTACTGATCATAGTTAATGTACTAGTCTATATAGCCATACTAGTTGATCCAAGCATTATACTACCCTATGCTTCTTCACCAGAGATAGTCTATAGAGAGCTTGGTGTAGTACCAATATCTATAGTGCGGGGTGAAAGGATGTGGACATTGTTTACATCAATGTTTCTACATGGAGACATATACCACTTATTTGGAAACATGCTGTTCCTATACTTCTTTGGAGCACCTGTTGAAAACGCTATGGGTGGTAAGAGATTTCTACTATTCTACTTCCTAGCAGGTCTTACAGCACACTTCTTCCATATAGCTAGTATCACAATCGTCCCTCAAAAATACTTGCTAACACACTATATAAGTTCTCCATGGGCTACACCATCTATTGGAGCATCTGGAGCTATAAGTGGTGTTATGGGTGCGTACCTAATCTACTACCCACGCTCCCGTATAACACTACTATACTTTATAACAATAATACCGTTATTCATACCACTACCAGCATGGGCTTACATACTACTATGGTTTCTAACACAACTAGCTATGGGGTTACTGGTTATAACAGGGCTAGCATACTCATCAATAGCTTTCTGGGCTCATATAGGGGGGTTTATAGCTGGTATAGCTTTCTCACCATTCTTCCTACACCCACATGTAAAGGAATGGATTAAAGCAAGAAGGATAGCTAGAGAGTATGGTGTTGCCATACCCACTTAGACTCTCAAACCCTCATAAACACATAGTTGTGTAGTAGCTACTAGTAATGGAGTGTATTCTTCAAATGATATACCTTGCTTCCTAAGCCTTAGATCGAGGTTGAACAATGTCTTACTGCCTTCACGGCTAGCCATTAACCCTTCACTAAAAGCTTTATCAACATCCCTTCTAGCCCATTCAGGTAGTCTAGGCTTTACTATGTCAAGATAGAGTGCTACAACAGAGTTTACTCCATCACGATACCTCTTATAGTACTCTATAAGCTTCTTAACATAATCGAATACAACGTGTTCACGTGGTGTAGAGGCTAGGAAGCCTGGCCAACGACTACCTAGTACACTAAACGCCTCAGCTAGTGATAAACCCTCAGTTAATGCTTGTGAATATGTTATACCAGATGAAACCATGTGTTCAACCATATCATCTGCACCAATACTCTTAAGAGCATTAACTAGTTCACGTACATCTCTCCAACGTGAACCACCAATAAATATCTCTAAAGCCTTCCTCAGTTCACCAGACTCTCTTACAACATCCTCTGGCTCAACATATGATAGTATCAATGCATTAGTTATTGATGGTACAACAACGTCTGGATATGGGTGATAGCTTGTCCACCTATATGCTTCACGTAGTGCTTTACCAACTAACCTACCTATCTCAACACTTGTTGCTGCAAGCTCTCCTCTCCTAACCTTCTCACCAATCTCAATAGCTTTCTCAACATAGTCTATAACACTTAAACAACTAGACATCATATAGTATGCACTACTATCCAGTCTCAGCCTATGTATAGATCCAGGCTTTATACTAGAGTATATTGCTAAGTGGCAACCCTCTACTATAGCACGTGTTATCTCATGTGTCAAGGGGGTTTTCAACCTCACCTAAACATATTCTAAGATATAAGTATTAAACTCATAGGTGGAGGAGTGGTTTTGAGTATTCATAGGCAACTATGCTTAGCTGCTCTATACGTACTTGTCTGTACACTACTGTTTCTTACAACACTACTATCTCTATACTTTCTAGAAATACCTATTGAATATTCTATAGCTACTTCAGTAGCGTATGTGTTAGCTATAGTAGTTGGGTCTAGTAAAACAGTTGTTTTAAAGAGGAGGGTATGTATGAATCTTGGAGGCTTTATTATACCACAAACTATGGCGTTGTATCTACTATATAGAATGTGGGTTCTCTACAGTATCTCTATATATGGTGTGTTATTGGCAACTCTTATCGCTATACTAGTAGCTTATATAGCAAGCTTCTATATAGAAGGCTATGGAGTTGGAGCACCACTACTACTAGTTATTATGGTTAATGCCTCTCTATCAGCACTATGTATTGAAATAATGGGTAAACCACTAGCAATAGCTATCCCATTATCATATATTCTAAGTATATACTCTACAACTATAGGGGTAGATGTGTTTAAGACAACACGTATTGTAAGAGAGAGGAGTGTCTCAATGGAGTTTGGTGGAAGAGGGCTTATGGATTTAATAGTATTAACACCAGCACTAACACCTCCGATGACAATAGCAATACTCATACTAGGAAATATGTAGTATAAAGAGATAGTAGAATATTAAAAAATCTTAGCAACTCTCTACAAAGCTTCTTATACAACTATAGTACTCTAGCTAGAATTACTCCTAAACTCAATAATAATGAGGATTACGTCTTTACTAGCCCATATACTCTTAACCATATGATATGTACTTGACAGGTGCTTAGTAGCTAAAATAGGATTATTAAACTATGAAACATATATAGTCTAGACATAGGGTGTATAGTGTTTTGAGTGTTTATGGAGAACTAGATGAACTAGACCTAGGTATACTTAGGCTTCTCCAAAGCAATGCCCGTTTAAGCTATCGCAGTATAGCTTCTAGACTAAACGTTAGTCCAGCAACCGTTCTTGTAAGACTACGTAAGCTTAAGAGGAAGGGAGTGATTAAGGGGTTTACAGTAGTTCTTGACCCATACAAACTTGGGTATCAGAGTCTAGCCTATATACTTGTTAAAACAGATCCTAGGAGGACAAGGTATGTAGCAGCCCGCTTACTGCGTGAACCATATATTGTAGAGGTATACGAGGTTACTGGAGACTACCATCTACTAATCAAGACATGGGCTCATAGTCCAAGCGATCTAGCTAATGTAATAGATCGTATAAGGGTTTTAGAGGGAGTTGTTGATACGAATACACTCTACATACTAAGAATTGTTAAAGAAGCTAGGAACCCACTATAGATCAGTCTGAGAGCTCTCTATCACAGCCAAGACCGGAGGCTCAAACGGTTTGCTTTTCATCACCTATCTAGAAGCTATGTCTACACAAGCTTTTATCTCCTGACTATATTGAGGATGTATTCTACAATATACTTTGATGGATCAACACCTGTTGCTTGGTATAAACCACGCCATGCAGGCATGACGTTGACTTCAAATACAATGTATCTACCATCAACTGTTTCACCAATATCTACACCAGCATAGTGTAGTCCTAGAATACTTGTTGCTTTAAGAGCTATTTCTTCAACACCACGGGTTACAAGTGCTGGTTCTGGACGGGCTCCCTGTGCAATATTCGTCTTCCACTGACCGCTAGCTGCTACACGATACATAGCTGCTACAACACGGTCTCCTACAACAAAAGCTCTTATATCACGACTACCCTTCTTTTCAACATACTCTTGTATATATAGTGGATATCCGTATGTCATTAGATATGATATGATATAGTATGCTAGATCGGGGTTATCGATCTTTATAGATCCTATGCCACGG
This sequence comes from uncultured Desulfurococcaceae archaeon, assembly GCA_964480805.1. GTDB lineage: Archaea > Thermoproteota > Thermoprotei_A > Sulfolobales > Desulfurococcaceae > CAYZRH01. The sequence continues at coordinate 11,870 of CAYZRH010000008.1, read as the reverse complement.
CTACCCATAATAGGCTTTATAACAACACTACCCCATCTAGACACAGTATTTAGTGCTTCCTCAGCATCTTCTGTAAGCATAGTCTTCGGTACTGGTAGTCCGTGTCTAGCTAGTATTCTTAAACTAGTATACTTATCACGAGCCATTACAAGTGATTCAGGTGGGTTTATAACAAATACACCACTATCCTCAATATGTTTCAACATAGCTATTCTACGTATAAACTGTTCAAGCCTTAAGAATACACCAATACCTCTTACAATAAGGGCATCTGCCTCTAAACACTTTCCAAGATACTTTATAGGACAGGACTCATTGTCTATAGAGACTGTTATACGGTCTGGTGTAATATATAGTGGTTTAACACCATAGTCACGTATAGTGTTTACAAGTCTCCACGTAGTCCATGTTGGTTTAGAACTAGTGTGAAGTATAGCTATGGTTGTCATCTATACTATCCTCTACACACTTGTCTAAGTAGAGAATAAGGGGGCTACACCCTTAATTAAGCTAGGTATCTTGCTAATGCATAGACCATGGATACATAGACAATAGTTGCTGATAGAACATATAGTGATGCTGCAAGGTATTTCTCTGGCTGCAGTAATAGGCCGGTTAGATAGCCAAGCAATACAGCTACTATAGATAATGTTATAGCGGCTATAGAGTCCGATCTTGATAGGTATGGTCTTGTAGCAAAATAGGCTATATAGGATAACACGATCACTAGAGCAACTGTACCATAGACTACTGTTTCAAAACCATAGTCTTTCACTATATAAGTAGCTATAACATAGATTACTAGTAGTACTAGGAATAATAGTTTTCTAGAGTACACTATCCTAGCCATTTCCTCTAACCACCCTTTTCTGGTAGAGTTATTGATAGAGCTTCTAGGAAAATAAGAGTTGCTATTCCTTAATCATTAAAGCTAGTACACCTAGATACAAGGGTGTCTCCAGTGGATCAAAATTTAGTGTTAGTTCTAAAACATTAGCACCAGTTATTGATGCTTTAAACCTCTTTTCACGTACAACCGTTTCTTCAACACTAGTTGATACTAATAAGATATTGTCTCCTCTACAAGGCTCTAGTAGGCTTATTGGAGTATATGATGCACGTACACCACGTTCTCTAAGAGCTTTAACAATCATGTAGCATGGAGCTTCTAGAAACCATGTTGATGTAACAACTACTTGTTCCATCTTCCTAACACTATCTATAACACTATGGTATTTTTCATAAAGCTCTCTAGTTATTATAGAGTACCCTTCTTTAGAGAAAATACGTAGTCTTTCAACACGTTTACCACTACCACCATAGACTCTAAGGCCAACCTTATAAGACAGTATGATCTCATAGAGTGCTGCTAAAACCTCACTCTTAACCATTGGAAGCTTGATTAATGGTGTACTACGTAGCATTGTCTCTAGAATCTCTGGTGGTGGAGGTGATACTATAACTAGTCTACCACCAGTTAGTCTACACGTGTCACCAAGTCTTATAAGTGCTGGATCACCTGGTTTTGTTGTAAAATAGAGTATGCTAGCTCTCTTACGATAAACTAGTCTATAAAAGGCTATAGTGTCTGAGTCTTGGACAACAGGTTGTTTATCTGGGTTAAAGGTTGTTATAATCCAGTATAGTGTTGTAGCAGCAGGATAGCCTAAACCACTATAGGCTATCAACAACTCTCCAGCAATAGACTCTAGAAAGACAACTAGCTCACCCAATACACGGTTAGCCCACTCTTCACCACTATAGATTAGCTTCTCAACATAATCTACATTAAAGCTGTCTCTAGTGCTCTGCAACAACTACACAGCCTCTCATCAGGCTTATCTGGTAGCCTCTTAACAATCTCTACTAGTAGCTTACGAGCTTTAACAGTATTCTCCTTCATAACACGTACTACTTCTTCAGCAGTAACAGGCTTCTCAGCCCACACATCATAATCAGTAACCATAGCTACAGTAGCATAACAAAGCTCTGCTTCACAAGCAAGAACAACTTCTGGTACAAGAGTCATACCAATAATATCGGCTTTGAAAACATCCTTCCACACACGGCTTTCAGCACGTGTAGAAAACCTTGGACCCTCAATACATATATAGGTACCACTTGGATGCAGTACTAGTCCTTCAACACCCTTAGCAGCCTCCATAATAACTTCTCTTAAATGCTGGCAGAATGGATCAGCCATAGCTACATGGGCTACAACACCTTCTTCAAAAAACGTGAAACCACGCACACCCTTAGTCATATCAATAAACTGGTCTGGTACTACAAAGTCTCCAGGCTTATAATCCCAACGTAGACTACCTACAGCAGAAAATCCTATAACCCATTTAACACCAATGCTTTTCAAAGCCCATATGTTAGCTCTATAGTTAACACGATGAGGAGGTATACGGTGTCCACGACCATGCCTTGGTAGGAAGGCTATCCTCCTACCCTCAAGCTCTCCAACAACAACTTTATCGCTTGGAGAGCCATAGGGTGTGTAGATCTTTTGTTCACTAATATTCTCTAGACCAGGTATATTGTATAAACCACTACCACCAATAACGCCTATCTCAGCTTTAACAACTGGTTTTACAAACACTTAAACACCACCTCTAAATAGATCAAATAACTATCTTAGTATTATTAAGAGTTTACCTAGTTTAGAGAAAAATGCTCCCTATAACCAGGATTGGAGGGTTATGTGAATACTCTAGATTAGATAGTGTATAGGGATGCACTGGTGTTTAGCAAATCCCACTTATATGGTACTCAAATAAGCAAGTAGTCTTTTAAGGATGATGTTTAGTGGATCTACTTAGTTATTAGTAATATGTATTTCTCAGTCTCTATATCATATTTTATTACTTCTTTCTCTTTCAAGATCCTAAGTGCTTCTCTATAATACTTCTCGCCAACATCTATACCGTACCATTCATGGAAGCCATCTATGATCTCCTGGTAGCTCCACTCCTTCTTACCAGTCTCTTTAAAAGTCTCTGTCATCATCCTCTTTATAAACTCGTAAGTATCCTCAAGCCTTGTCCATGGGTACTGGAACCATGTCCAGTCCTTGACTTCAATAGTATAGTAGTCTGGCTTGATCTTAGCTACAGGGCTTATCCATTGTAGTGTAGCTATTCTAGCATCTCTAGGCTTCCAGTTTTCGATAATATAGTTTTTAGCTAGTATGAGGCTTTCACCAGTATCACATATATCATCTACAATCAATACGTTTAAACCTCTAAGATCTATCTTATAGGGGAACTTGATAATAGCACGTTCTTCTTTCTTAGCAGCTTCTGTCCAATGCTGACTCTGAATACTGAGAAGGTTTTCTATATCAAGAAAATCACATATAAGGCGGGCTGGTACATAGCCTCCACGAGCAAGTGCTACAACAACATCTGGTTTGTAGCCCGACTTACGGATCTTATGTGCAAGCTCCCAGCTCCATTCAACAATATCTTCCCAACTAACTAGTTTAACAGGTATTCTAGCCAAGTCTTCTATCACCAAGATACTATATGTTTTTGATTAGGTAGAAAAGTTTAACTTAAAGATCTATTACATTATTATTGGTAATCTATGAGTGGGTTGGAATGTTTCTAGTAATAGGCCATCGTGGTAACTGTCCTAGAGTATTGAAGTGGTATCTTAGACTGGGTGTACCAGTTATTGAAGTAGATGCTAGGTTTTCTGGAAAAGACTTTATTGTACTCCATGGACCAAGCCCTATACGTAGAGCTAGTGTTTTCGGTAAAGCTATGGCTTGGATAGACTACCACTTCTTCTACCGTGACCCATTATTTAAGCCCTATAGGCTAGAGGATGTTCTTAGAATAGTTTCTGGTAGAGCAGGTATTGATATTGATGTTAAACAACTTGGTTTTGAAGAAGAGTTGCTAGATATTGTTAGAGATACAGGGTTTAGAGGTAAAATCTATGTTTCTTCAGAAATACACTCTGTTATAAGGAGGGTTAAGGAGATTGATAGAAGTGTAGAGACAATAGCATCACTAAACATTATGCCAGTTAATCCACTGAAAATTATAAGTGACTCACTAGCAGATATAGCGTCAATACACATAGGGTTGATAGACAAGGGTATAGTAAGAGAAATACACTCAATAGGTGTAAAAGTAATAGCATGGACAGTAAACGATACAGAAACAATGGAGAAACTCCTAGAAATAGGAGTAGACGGAATAGTAACAGACAGACCAGACAAAGCACTAAAACTACTAAAAACAAGAAACCCTTATAACCCAGCCTAGAAACTAAAGAGACAATGGATAAGCGGGGGTGCCCGAGCCTGGTCAAAGGGGTCGGGCTGAGGACCCGATGGCGTAGGCCTGCGTGGGTTCAAATCCCACCCCCCGCACCATAAAATTGTAGAACTTTCTATAGCGTTCCCTAGCTGTTCCTCCATGGATCTTATGGAGTTAACTACAGCTTCTACCACCCTCTTGGAGATGTAATCAGCTATTCTATGGATCTCTCTTCGTGTTAATTTGTAGTTAACTCTGACCCCGCTTTTGACTGCTTGGTAGGTTCTAACAATCTCTTCTAGTGAACCTACATATAACGTTACCACTTTCCCATCAACTCTATACTGCTCATAAACATAGAGATGACCCTTAACACGCTTAACAACAAGAGTCATATAAACACCAGCTAGTTCCCCTATCTATAGATATACGAGGTAAGTAACTATAAGTAGTACAATAAATTTGTGGTTTACAAGACTATAGCTGAGTGCTCTCTATAATACTTTCTCCTTAGAGAAAGAATCCTAGGAAATGGTGATATATTAAGAGGGTAAAGGAAGCTGTAAGAGAGTATGGTAGGAGAGTAAAAAATATACCTTGTTGGTCTATGTCATTATAGTATCTCTAGGAGGATAGTTAAGGTTGCTAGAGAGTATGATGCATTAATTGTTTTAGAAGGCTTAATAGACTTAGGAATATAGTTAATGGTTCTAGGAGATACAATAAGAGGCTTTCGTTATGGACTTACCGTAGAATCCAAAGCTATATCTATTACAAGGCTCTAGTAGAAGGACTCCAAGTAATACATGTTGAACCCAAGAGATCATCAAAGGAATCACCAGTAGGTAGTGAATCAGTATTTATTAACTATAGATGGGCTAAGCTACCCAATGAACACATAGTTACTAGAGACATTATCGTTTCATGGAATCTAGCACTAAGAGGACATAAACTCCTAACTCAAGACCTTTGACCAGATGCAACCCCAGAGGAGTAGATGAAGGGAGAGCTTGTGCTCAAATAATCCTAAATATCCAAAATACTAGAAATACCTAAAGCTAATGAACATGGACAACTATGGAGGATCTCTAAGATGGAAGCCTTAGAACAAGAGAGGCTATCCATGGAAGCAGCTAATAAGCTGGAGATAAATAAGGTGGAGGCTAAGCAAATACTAAATGTGTTAGACAGAGGAGACTCTATACCTAGTGGTGTAGAGTAGTTGGTGGATACTATATTGTTTGATAATAGTGTCTTGTGGGTAGTAGTACATGGACCTAATAGTGTAAAGTCTGTTGTCAAGAGTCTATTAGAAGGATTTCGTAGAGGAGGGTATAGGGTTGTGTATAGCTATGCTAACATATATGATCTCAAAAGTAGCGGTAGCCGTGATGCATTAAAGGTATTGAAGTGGGCTACCAAGACCATGGGTAAACCATGTGGACCTAGTGTAGGTGAGCTTAAGAGCAAGTCTAGTAGGTACGGGTTATGGATTAGTAGAATAGGGTTATCTGATACAATGATTGTCATAGCAGCTTATGAGTTGAACGCTCTACTGGTTACTGGTGATTGGATGCAGTGTAGGTTTTATATGGACTTAACTAGTTGGAAACCATTATTTATCCCAATAAAACAACTAATTACATAAAGGGGAGGAGAATACTATGGCTAATGGCTATCAGCTCTATCTAAAACATAAACAACTAGTAAGAAAGAGGGAGAAGAAGCTCCTCAAACTCTATAGTGAAGCAGAGAAGATCGATAGGGAGAAGGCTAAAAAAATACTAAACAGGCTTGGAGACCCCTACGATCCATTAACATACCGTGAAGCAGTAAGAGAACTTAAAAAGATAATAGATACACAAAGAAGAAAACAATTAAGAAAAGTTAAGAAAAGCTAGATAGAATAAGGATCAACTGTTTCAGAGGGCTTACTCTATATAGTGTGTACATAGCACTGCCCAGAGCTCTCCACTACAGGTTTTCCATAAAGTAGCTAGATAAACGCTTCCACTATTCTCCATACCAACTATATAACCATAAGATGTCAGATAGCTATAGTGGCTCTAGCTGATGTAGAGGGTGTCATGGATATTATGCTGTAGACCCAGCGGTGTAGGCTTATGTAGATTCAAATCCTACCCCTCGCTCTATCTCTTGTATAGTCTCCTGTTCTTTAGTAGGAACATTGTTATTGTTGTTATTGATGCTAGACTGTAGGCTATTACTCCAGTGTTGATGTTTGTTTCTACTAGCTGGTTTATGGTTACTACTATTAGTGGTGCTATTCCTGCTCCTAGGTTCATTAGTGTGTTAGTGTATGTTATACCTAGTTCTCTATCTCCCACACGCTCTATAGCTACACCTCTAATAACTGGTCGGAATACACGTGTACCCATAACTGGTATTGATAGTAGTGTGTAGAGTAGTATCGGGTTTAGTGGTGTAGAGATAGCTAGTAGTGATATAGATACTATATAGGCTACACTATAGCTTATACCTACGCCGCCATACTTATCAGCAACATATGATACTAGAAGGCTTAGTGCTAAACCAAGGTATCCAGCATAGCTCCAGAATAAACGAGCAGTTTCATAGCTAAAACCAGATAACTCTTTAGCATAAGCTAGTAGGTAGTCTAGTGATAAACCAGCTATACCTCCAACAACAATAGCTATTGGTAGTAGATCAACTGTTTTCTTAAAAACATCTCTATACAAGCCAAGATCCACGTTGCTGTAGAGACTACTGTTAACATACAAACCCTTTGTAGCTAGACTATATACTAGTATCAATACAGTAACTAAGACTATAGATGAGTAGAATAAACCATAGACACCAGCCCATGCCTTAACAAGACCGCCAAACCATACTCCAAAATTATACGATACATTTCCTACAATAAAGTATATACTAAGACCACGTGTCTTCCATGAAGAAGGTATACTATGTACTACAAGAGCCTGCATAGTAGGCCATAGCATTCCAGCTGAGAAGCCCTCTACAACTCTTATAAGCGGGTATAGGTTTGAAGGTGTTATAAGGTATAAGTATAGAACACTAGTCCATAGAACAAGACCTATAGTTCCAGTGAAACAGTATCCTCTAGACTTTATAAACAATCCAGTATATAGACTAGTGAGTGCTCTAGCAAACATAAACCCTGCTGTAAGACATGCTACAAATACTATACCCTGTTCTTCAAGTGTATGGAATACGATGTATGGACGTATAAATCCAACAACGATCATCCCTATAGAGCATACGGTTAAAGCTAAAAGATAGTACTTGATCATCGTTACTCAACTATATAGTAGGCTAAGCTTAGAGCTAGTCTACCAACTAGAGCACTATACTCATATACTTTGTAGCACGTATAATCTTAGCCTTAGACTTGATCTCAAGTTCTTCAACAACACTTAATGGAGCCTTCATAATCTCTATATAGCCTCTACTACAAGCATCTCTAAGATACTTTTCAGCAACATCAGTTCTTGATATAAGGACTGTATAGCCTGGATAGTTCTCACTAATACCGGCAGAGAGGTCTGAGAAAACACCAGTATAGTCTGGACAAACAAGGCATCCAAGCTGCATATAAGGTATAATATCCTTTATTGGTATAGTCCTCTTCTCCCCCTCATAGACTGTCTCAATATAGTCTCCAACAATATAGATGCTAGAAACCTTCTCAGGATCCATTCCATGATGAGTCTTTAAATAGTTAAGGAAAGCTTCTGTAGCAAAAGTCCCTAGACAAACAAGGCTTATAATAAACGATATCTTATGGCTAAAATCTGTCTCAAGCATGGGGAACATCTTCATCTGCCATATAAACTGTGCTTGACAAGGCAGTCCAACAATGGCTACTCTACGAATACTCTCATCACTAAGTGAGTCCTTAAGCTTCATAGTGAATGGTAGTACAGTCCATTTATCACCAGCTGCTTCAAGCAGTTCATCCCTCGATCTAGCAATAACTATTTCTCCAGTAAAGCCGGTCTTCTTCTTAGCAGTAACAACAGCGTCTACAACGCCCTCCTCAATCATATAGAGTAGGAGAGCTGTAACAGCACCACCACTACCGATCCTCCTCTTCCTAATCTCTTCACTAGATGCTCTAGCTAAGTAGACAGCCTTGTAGTCACCAAGTGGTTTATCTGGATGAACTATATAGGACACATACTTCACCTCACAACAATACTTCCTACACCATATCTACGTATAAGAAGTTGTGTAAACCTTGGACAGCGTACACAACATGTACCACAACGAATACACTTCTCAACAATAAGATCCGGTTTACCATCGATCATTTGGAGAGCACTATTTGGACAAGAGAGTATGCATGCACCACAGCCAATACATAGACCAGACAAAACAATCTCATCAAGTAAGTCGAAACCACTAAGCTTCCTAGCCTTAACAACACTAGCAAAGAGTTGTAGGAAGAATCCTCTGCCAACCCTGATAGAGTTTATTAGTGAAAGTAGAAGATTTGGAGCTGGTGGACAACCAGGTATAGCATAGTCTACTTTAACAATAGTTGATAATGGCTGGAATGTACGGTGCTCTGGCTTAGGTTCTTGACCGCCTCTACAAAACAGTGTTATACCTCCAACACTAGCACATGATCCATAGGCTACTAGTATTCTAGCATGCTCTCTAATTGTTTTCAACGTATTCATTGACCATTGATCGTTTATGCATACTGATCCCGACACAATAGCTATGTCATAGTCTCTACTAAGACTAGTTTCACCAAGATATTTTGAGTAAACATTTACAGCATTCACTAGTTTAGGGTATATCCTTAGTATAGATAGTGGACAGCCTTCACAACCACCTATACTATATATAAGGATATCTACTTTCTCACTCACTCCCCCTACACCCTTATGATATGTGTTGAACAAGGTATACATGGATCATATATTCTCGGTATAACATCAGCTACTTCTACTGGCAGATCCCTTGCTGAAACCTCCATATACGGTATGTTAAACATTGTTGGTACAACTATCTTATAACCCGCTACTCTACCATCAACATCTAGTTCTACATAGTGTACTAGTGTACCACGTGGTGCTTCATAAACACCTATTCCTCTACCTCTCTTAAACACTATAGCTCCAGTTCTACATGGTTCACTAGGGTCGATCTGTTCTATAATGTTCTGCAGTCTTTCTAGAGATAACGCTATCTCTATAAGCCTTGCTTCCTGTACACCCCATAGACTATAGTTACTGTATTCACGGTAGACCATTAGTCTAGCTCTAGGACCTACTTCTACATAGTTGTTATTGTATAGTGCTACTAGACTTGTTGTTTTACCAGTTATCTCCTTGGTAAGTGTTTTCCTATAACTACTGTACTGTATTGTATCTATCTTGTCTATACGTATGTTATACTTATCTCCATAGAATGGGTGTGAAGCTAGTGGTTTTACACTTAGTTTCTTCTTTTTCAACAACTCCACTTTAGCAGACTGGACGTTACTGTCTATTATAAATCCATGTATCTCCCTATACTTCATAATAGCTTGTTCAATCTTTTTCTTAAGCTCACCTAATACCTTATCTGTTGGAGTCTTTAATACACCACCAATAGCTATATGTGGAGGATGTGTTGGTGAACCACCTATTCTAGTCATTAAATCATTTATAATGTTCAACAACTCTATCTCTTTAAAAATAGTATCTACTACATACCTCTCATCAACAATATCTGGTGTTAACAGTATAAGGTGTGTTATATGGCTCTGCAACCTATTAAGTAATCCAATAGCTTCTCTCAACAACCTACCATTAGCTGGAGGGGTTATACCAAGTGCGTCTTCTATAGCTTCAGCAGCAGCTATACCGTGGGCAGCATGGCATATACCGCATATCCTCATGACAGCTTCTATAACGAATAATGGGTTTTTACCGCGTACAAGACGTTCAAAACCACGTACTGGTGCTCTTGTTATAAAGTACGCGTCCGCGATCTTGTCTTCTCTAGCATATACTATGTATTCTGCTTCACCACCTATTCTAGCAAGGTCTATCTCGATCTCTCTACCACTAGCCATACTGTCTACCATACACTCTAGCCCTTGTCAATACTACAATATAGGTGTAAATTATATCTTGTCTTACTTGCTCCTACTACAATGTATTTGGGCTCATATATGCTGATATAGAGTAGAGGTTTATGGGTATCTTTAAATAAACTATGCATGATCCCTATAGTAGTGGAGGGTTGCTCCTTGGATAGCTCTAGTATAGAGGATGCAGTATCCAAGTGTCTTAGTAGATACTGTATTGATGGAGTTGTTGTTAAGAAGCTTGACTGTACTAAACTAAGGTATATGTCTAAAGCAATCTCATGTAGTGGTGTATACGTTTTCAGCGGCAATAACACAGTATATTATGTAGGTCAATCAAGTAACTTGTATAGAAGGCTTGTTAATGAACATTGTTCAGCAAGTATTGGTTCATCAGAAGGTGTTGTAAGGTTTCTAATGTACTTGTTGGATAGAGTGTGTAGTAGTGATGAAGTTTTTAGAGAAGTGGATGTTAAGAAGAGAGAAGCTATTGTTAAGAGTATAATAAAGAGTTTTATAAATGATCTAACCATATATGTAGGATATTGTAGAAGTAGATCTTTAAAGAAATACGAGCTTATAGATGTTGAAAAGTGTATTAAAAGAATACTTAAACCTCTACTAAACTCCTAGTTTCTAGAAATCTTATTGCTTGATATATGTATAAGCATTATACTAGATTAAGTAAGGTGCATGAACTCTAGGAGTACTATATCTAAATAATGTTTGTTTAGGTCTATGTTAAATTGCTGGCCTTCACTGTCTTTAGAGTTCCATTTCTTAACATGGATCTAGTTTAGGAAACTAAAATACGGCAGTATTATAAGCTTTGATAAAGATATACCACATAGATACTGTAGTGTATGGAGTTACAGTAGCTATAATCACACTATTGATAGTGCTCTTTACACTATTACTAGTAGTACATATGCTAGCATCACCAGTATGGCTGTTAATAGGTTTAACACTAATATTTATACTCATATACATTATATGAAACTACTTTAAACTAAAGAGATCATATCTAAAATACAGAAAGACAATACTAAATCAATACACCTAACCAAGACTAAAAGAATAATGGTGGCGGGGCCCCAAATGGTAGCGGGGGGTGGATTCTCCCGGAGCCAGTAGCCCCGTTTTGAACCACCGACCTCGGGGTTTCTCTGAGATGACAACCTCTTATGAGCTTCACGGGAGGGGTGTATTCACCTCCTCCTCCCGCGGGCTACCAGGCTGCCCTACCCCGCTGTCTTGCCCCGCCATTAAAATATGAGTATAGTAAATGGGTTTTTAAAAGTAACTCTCTTGTTAACGTGTTTATTTTGGAGTATTGTTATGTTTATATGCAAGATTTGTATCCTCTTAGAAAAAACCATAAGCCTATTAGTAGTATTATGGCTAGGAGTACAATTTTTATAGGAATGGAATAAGGGTAAGTAATAGTTTCCTCTTTGTAGGTCTTTTAGGGTTTTTGTGGGTGTTTTTGTGTTCTTTTTGTTATGGTG
>CAYZRH010000007.1:0-51343 GCA_964480805.1 uncultured Desulfurococcaceae archaeon | reverse complement strand
CGCCTCACGGCCGACACTACGGGTTCATCCCTTCTTCACCCGTAGCCGCACTATCAGCGGCTTAAGTTCTCCTTTACTCTAGTATATTTTATACACCTAGGTGGTAGATAAAAATTTGGATTTTAGTTATAAGAACGTATTCTGTAGAGGAAATAGGTACTACAAGTTCTAGGATATCTTCTCTAAATAGTCTAGCACTACAGTCTTTTATCTTTAGACTCTATGTAGTTCTCTATCACTACTTTCCAAATACTCTGTATGTTTTTAATTATAGTTATGGAATATCTATTTTATAGAAGAGTTCTTTTGGCTTGTCCAGCGGTTTTGTAGCGTCTACACCCATTTTATCAATTATTCCATCACATCCACTAGGGTCTAGTGTACTACCACGTGCTCTAGGTATTATGACCAGGTCTTTTGTTGCTTGGAACCTTGTAGCTATAGCCCATTCAACTTCCATAGGGTTGTCTATGTCTATGTCATCATCAACTACTACAACGTGTTTAAGACTTGGATGTCCAGTGAATGCTGCCATTATAGCGTTTCTAGCATCGCCTTCACTACGTTTCCTAATGGATACTATAGCGTGTAACCATCCACCACTACCAGTTGTTAGTCTAACAGCTTTTACATCAACAACTTTTCTAAGAGTATCCCATAGCATTGCTTCACGTGGGAAACCCATTAACAGTATGTGCTCCATAAAACCAGGTACTATAGCGTGTACTATAGGCTCCATAGTCTTGTTTACATAGACACTCTCCAGCTTAAACACCGGCTGTTTCCTCTTCTTATCAGCAATCCTCAGTATATCTGTAAACGGCCCCTCCCAATCATGTTCACGTAGAAGCCTACCTTCTAGTATAATAGCTGTATCAACTGGTACTGGTATGTTGTAGAGTGGGGTATAGGCTATCTCTAACCCATTATCTAGCATACGGTTAGCAACCCATAACTCATAGACACCATAGGGTGGGCTTGAAGCAGAAGCAATCTCTACAATAGGGTGTGTACCAAGCACTACAGCTACTGGTGTATCCTCTCCCTCCTCCATATAACTACTATATATTCTATACAAGTGCCTCTCTACAATCCTTACTGTAGCAGAGTATTCATCTCTATACATCATCCTATGGAAAGAAGCATTACATACACTATCTATACATGATACTATAACAGAGCCTGTAAGATAGTATCCACCATCAACTCTATAGTATTTTATAAAAGGTATATCCCATAAACTCCATTCAACCTTCCTAAAATAATCATTAAAAGACCTCTCACACGGCTTAGAAGGATTACCCATTGCTTCAAGAATCTTCTTATAAGCACTAACATCATCACCTACACCAAGAACCCTATAAAGTGCTCTACGGCTAGACAACAAGTTGGAGTAAACAAGTGTTTTAGAACCCTCAACTCTAGCTAAAACAACTCCATCTCCATACTTACTAGTAGCTCTTGTAATCTCATAGTCCCTACTAATAGTATCCAATTCAATAGTATTAAACAAGTTTATATAATCCCAGAGAGAGGAAGCCATAACACAATACACCATGGATGCTCTAGGTATACTCAATTATTTGCTCAAGATAATCTTCAGTAAGCCTTATTTTAGAAAACTTTACAAGCAATGGCTTATCACTATACTTTGTCCTTAAAGCAATAGATCTATCTTTAAAATCAATACTCTCTACAAGACATGGGTAGTCATGTAAACCATCAGATACTGCTACATACAACCTCTTCTCAAAACCAGGGTTATACACCCTTATACGTGATACATTAAACGCATTCTTCAACTTATCAGACTGTATATTACGTGGATGCTGTGTTGTTACAATAAAGAGTGTGTCAGCAACTCTTGAAGCATACACTACATCACCACCAATAATACTAGACACTTTACCAACATCAATCTCTACACCATAGAATAGAGGCATATTGGTTAAAACAATCTCGTCAACACTATACCTTCTAACAGGTGCTTCTTCAAGAAACCTTCGATACTGTTCACTACGCAGTCTCCTTCTAACATCTCTAGACCTACCCCTAACTTGTAGTGGAGCCTCTAACTCATAGACACTAACACCTGTCTTTTCAAAACACTTGAAAACACCATGTAGATCTCTTCCTAGTACAGCTACAGCATCTGGTTTTACAGCTTCTATAAGCCTTGCCTTATAATCTATAGCATACATATCACCAACCCATCCATCAGTATCTATTACAACAAAGTTTACCTCAAACTTATTGAAAGCATAGTCTATAAGCTCCCTAACCTCATACACGATCTTGTCTACACGATACTGTGGACGTATATCACCAATAAACCTCATAACATTAGGCTCTAGCTCCCTCATCCATATAGCCTTCTCTCTATAGAGAGACAGTGATATAAAACACGGTGGACCAATATCTGCTTGACCAACATCAGAGTCTATAATAGCTACCTGGTAGCCTTTATCAAGAGCTTTATTAGCGAGTAGTAGAGAGTAAGATGACTTACCTGAATCAACAGGGCCTATTACAACAACTCTACTAGGGCTCTTCTCCAATATCTTTTCAACAGACTCTATCCATTTAACAACTGGTTCACTATCAACACATGCTTCTTCAATACGTGCTTCAACACCAAGACTTGCTTCAACAACTGTTTCTTCAACAGCTATTACTGGGTAACTACGGATCTTGTGGACTATAAGCTTATCTCCAACACCATATCTCTTACCAAGAACATCTATAGATCCTTTTAAAACAGTTAATGCTGCTGGCCCATAGACTCTAACAATATTGTTAACTGGTATCTCTATCTTCAACACTTGTCTCCACCAAAACACCTTTCTTTAAAGCAATCATTATAGCTGCGTACACGTCTTTCTTCTTAAACACTCTATTCACTCCCCTAATTCTTTGTAAAAACAATTTCTCTATAAAGGGGTTTCTCCAAACCCTACTTGGACTACTCTCTCTTTCATCAACAAGCTCTACAACAGCTTTATCTCTAACAACTCTCTTAACACTATAAGCTATGTCTGAACCGTTAACGCCAACACCTATCTTTACTTCAAAAAACCTTGTAGGTATGTTGTTTACAAGCTCTCTAACATGATCAACTATGCCCTCTATATTACCAACATGCCTCCACTCAATAAGCTCTCCATCACCAATTACTACAACTGTATACCTACTACCAGGATCAACTCCTACACTTACTAAGTTATAGCAATCCTTATCATTAGTTGATAAAATAGCCTTCTCTAACAAATATCTAGAACCACCTTTATCAAGAAAAACCCTTCTAACCATATTCTTAAGCAGATTATACGTCTTCTCATCATCAGTATATACTATATCACTGGAAGATAAATCCTCTATACTATCTGGTACAGTAAACTTTATACCACGCTCTCTCAAGTACCTACTTACATAAATATATCTCTTAGGATCATATATTATAAGCACTAGCCTATACTTCAGTGTGCTATACCACCTATGTATAATGGAGATACAGTATCCCTTAATAACAGTATTGTAGGATGATCAGTGTTGGAAATAGGGCTAACTGGGTGTAAGATACTTGATAGAGTTCTAGACAAGAAGCCATTAACAATACTAGTATATGGACCAGCTGGTTCTGGTAAGACAAGTCTTCTACTACATGTGTCAAAGAGGCTTTCACTAAGTGGAGAGAGAGTTTTGTTTATAAGTACAGAGGGTAGGCTGTATCAAGCACGTATAGCTTTACAGCCAAGAAGCTATGTTAATGCATTATTTACAGAAGTTGATTCATTTAATAAGCAACTAGAACTAGTACTTACTACAATACCCTTTATCGAATACAAGTACATAGTATTTGATACAATAAACTCTCTATATAGACTAGAAGCTTATAGAGAGGGTGCTATTGAGAAACTAGGGCTATTACTTGGAATACTACGTAGAGTAGTAGAGAAGAATAATGGAGTACTCCTAGCATCAGCACAAGTACGTGCTGTAGAGGATGATAGAGAGTTTATAGCATCTGGTATGACTATACTAGAATACTGGTTTGACATAATAGCTTGTCTTAGTAGAGATAATGGGAAAAGAGTTTTAACTATAGTAAAACCAAGTGATTACAAGAACATATCTGTAGAATTTACAATAACTGATAAGGGGATTATATGGATTGGATGTTGAATTAATCAACCTATTTATAAAGTACTATATAGCACCAATGGTAGCTAATGCTATGCCTGTATTCATAAGAGAGGGTAGACCAATTGACGGTGGGAGAGCATGGCTTGATGGTAGGAGACTACTAGGTGATGGTAAGACATGGGAAGGCTTTATAACAGGGTTTATAGGTGCTTATCTAGCTTCACTAACGGTATCAGTATATGTAGATGATCTAGGTTTCTTCTATAAAGCCTTAGTTGCTTCAACAACTGGCTTACTTGGAGATATATTCGGCTCTTTTATTAAGAGACGTATTGGCCTAAAACGTGGGGATCCCATGCCAGTACTTGATCAGATAGACTTTGCTTTAGCAGCTACACTAGCCTATATATTGTTGGGTGAGCATGTTCTTTTAAAGAAGCCATACTTTATACTCTATTCATTAATAGCTATAACTCTCCTACATATATTAACAAATGCTATAGCATACATGCTTAAGCTTAAGAATAAGCCTTGGTAGGGTTCGATGCGGTACTAGGTTACTCCACCAAAAACTCCAGTTATACTTATTAATAGTATAGATGTACTCACTATTAACAATATAGATACTGTTATAAATAACATCATTGTAAGTGTTCTTTTATCAAGTGTTCTCCTAAACCCCTTAGGCCTCAATGTTGGCTCAAAATGTGGTAGGAAGAATGGTACAATAGCTGTCATTAGTATTAGTACCGTAGCAACTATTGATAACCCTAGATAGAAGAATCCTTGTCCAGCAGGTAGTAGCATATACATTGTTGCTCCATTATACCAGTCAGCTAACACTATAACAGTTATGATAAAAAGTATTGCCACTACATACCTCCCTATCTTCTCACCAAAGTATTCGTGTTCAAAATCATATCCTATAACACTCTTAATCTTCTTCCTCTTACTAGACATTCTTGGAAACACCCCATACTAGACAAGTATTTATTAAACTAGTAGGAAATAGCTTTTATTCCTAGATACGTGTTTATGGTAGAGAGTAGTATAGTGGTTGGTGTAGAGAATGGATAGGGTTAAAGCTGTTGCTGGAATATCTCTACTGATCATATCAATTATACTATACGTGTATATAGCCTATACAATACCGTCCAGAGTGCTTGATGATAAAGCTCCATGGATGCATAAACATGTTATAGAGTTCTATAGAGAAGCTTCTACAAGCAGGGATCATGTTCTCTGGTATGTTGTTGGAAAGGACTTGTATAGATCACCTATACTACTGGATATAGTGGTTGCAGCTGCCACTAGTTTAAGTAATCTAGGATTAGTTTCTATAACTTTATCAATAATTCTTAGCATACTAGTCTATATTACAACATATACTACATTTAAAGAACATGTTGCAGCAGGTATTGCTTCACTATTAACAGTTACAACACCTGTTGTCATGTACTGGTTTAGGATTAACATGTATGGTTCTTATGTAATGCTTGTTATAGGCTATCTTACAGTTCTAGTATATTCTATAGCTTTAAAGAGGAGATCTATGCCATTAACGATATTGACGGCTATACTAGTTTCAATACTGTGGATTACATGGAGTAGTGGGTGGTTTCTACTACTAATAGTTACTAGCTATACACTAGTCCTCATATACTCTGGTATCTATAATAGATATGTATTGTTGTCTAACATACTGTTCCTCTTAACAACAATCCCTCTAAACATTATCGGTTTATCTAGGTATGTGACAGTATACCATATAATATCATACTATCTACTAGGCTTAAGCACTATAGCACTAGTAGTACTTAATAAAGTACTGTCTAGAGAGAAAGCTATTGCAAGCAATATATGGAAACTAGTTGGTTCAACAGCTCCAGCGGTAATGGCAATAGCTTTAACACTTATAACAGTATACTATATAAAACCACCTGGCTTCATGGAGATATATGTTAAAACGTATAGACCACTACCAGACTATATGTCCATAGCTATACTAGCACCGTTTGCTCTAGTGCTCTTTATGAGAGCTGGCTATCTATCAAATATTGTTGAAAAACCACTAGAGTACTTCCTTGTATCAGGTTTTATAGCTGGTATATTGTTTGCTTCAATAGACCCTAGTTTAGCTGTCTATGCTGTAGCCTCTATAGCTCCAATGATAGCCTATGGTCTTGAGAGACTATACTGGGCTACTGTGGGGACACTCTCTGGAAAGATCAAGTACTTGGTTATAGCTGCTGTAATATGGATTATAGCTGCTTCACTAATAGCTAACGCCTACTCTAGCTATACAGTTGCTTTATCAAAGCCAGCAGTATACTATGGCCCAGTACCACGTGGTTTAGTTGAAGGTGTTCTAGAAAACTCTACACTACTCAGTATACTAGATTATGTTGGAGAAAACTCTATAGTTGTTACATATTGGGGTAGGAGCTACTGGATTGTAGGCTATAGAGACGACTTATACACTCTAGCAGATGATAATGGCCCATTAGAAGGATACAAGCTTGTATCAAGAATACTATTGAGTGACGAGTATACAGCACTAGGCATTATAAACAATACTATAGTTAAGGATAGGAATACTACAGTATACATATTATTGAGTGAGATAGTTAGTGTTGAGAAACACCCAGTATTAGGTACTAAGAATGCTCATATAGGTAGACCAGTAGTTTTTAGAAGGCCTGGTGAAGAGTCTGAAGTAAGGTTTATACCATTAGATGATGCTGCACGTATAATTAACTACATAGATCTAGCAGGTTATGATACTAGGAGATATATTGATAAATCTAAAGCTACCTACTCTTTTGAAACTCCTCTAGCATGGAATGATAATATGAGGAGAACTGTATTCTTCAGCCTCCTTATAACAGCTATTAACAAGCTTGGTTATTCAGCTATCAACGATGTATATAGTAAGCTTGAAATAGACTTAGCTGATATTGAGAAACCTAGACATATAGTGTTTGTAAATGCTTCAATGACATACATGTACACTGTTTCAACAGAGAGAATGGATTATAAAGTATACTGGATGGTTGCACTATATCGTGTAGAACTAGGTGGTTAGCTCCCTAGTTCAAAAGGGCTACGTCTATCAAGTCTTACTAATCCAGCCTTAACCTTCATTTCTAGACGATAGCGTAGATACTTGTCTTCTGGAGAAAACCTTGGTGGATGGGGTACGCGTAGTGGTGAACCACATTCTGGACACTTATCTCTATGCAACGTGTATCTACCACACTTACTACACTTACGCATAACCCATTTCACTTCTTTTCACGCTCAAACCTCATTTCAACACCTAGACTCTTAGCCATATCCTCTATAGTCTCTAGTATAGACTCTAATGCTTTCTCAGCAATCTTATAGTCTATAGCCTCTATCTCTACAACATATCTTGGAGCACCAAGTGTATAGACACGAGTCTTTACATCACCTCCATGTTTAACAGCTGTCTCAGGTATTGATAACAGTATTTTACGTATATCCTCTACACCATAGGGTTTAGTACTGCGTAGAAACAGTATTCCACGAATACGGACTTTCCTAATTCTAACATGTCTCTTAACCTCCTGCATAATAGGCTCTATCCAATCCTCAGGTATCCCTGCTTCACGTAGAGCATCTGGTCCACGTAACACTGCTTCTTCAAGACCATACATTGGGTCGCCGTAGGCGTCTTCAAGCTTCCATATAACATCACTATATGCTTCATCAAGAGACTTACCAGTCTTTGAAGCAATCAACTCTATAATCTTAGCTACTTTAACATATCTCTTCCACCAAAGCATCTTCCTCCTACGATCACTATCTGGGACTTTCTTAAGACTAACATCAACTGTTTTACGGTGACGGTTGACACGAATTACTTTTACAACAATCTTCTGTCCTTCACGAATAACATCACGTATGCTGCGTATCCATCTAGTAGAAACCTCGCTCCATGGAAGATAAGCTTCAAGATTATTGTATTCATCAAGCTTTACATAAGCTCCATAATCAAATATCTTATCAACAGTTGCTACAACATACTCTCCAACACTAGGCAGTTCCTTTCTAGCTTTAACCATACCATATACACCTCTCTAGAATAGTATAGTCAAGAACTCATTATTTAAATAAATAGCTAGTCTTCTATAGAAACAATTCAGCCTAGTTCAGCAATAACGTCTGCATGTTCACGGATAATCTTTGCTTTACCACCAGTTGGTTTAACAAGTATTGTACCACAAACCTTGCATCTAGCAGGGAATGTAGCGTGGTCAAACACTATGTTTTCTGCTCCACAAACCTTACAGAGTACTCTAAGAAACTTACTCTTAGGCTGTGGTATAAGGATCTTCCTCTTCTTAACCACTACCTACCAGCCTCCACAAGCTCTACTTTCTTAAGCCTAACCCCTCTACGATGCAGTATGTAGCCGCATTTACGGCATTTAAGCTTTAATACAATATTCTTAGTAACCTTAGCAAACCTCTTCTGTTCAGGCTTCCTCTTACTACCATACCCCTCTTGCTTCCTCCTATACCTACGCTCACCTTCAGCTAGAGACCTACGCTTACCAGCCTTATAGATCATTACAGAGTGTTCTGTATGAGCTCTACATCTAGGACAGTATGTTTTAATAACCTTTGGCACCTTCATCCTAGTAGCCAGCCTCCACTCTAGCCTACTAGATACACTCTAAGCTATTTCTCTATGGATATACTATATAGGTATTAAAGCTTACCACTCTCTAGACTATCTATAAGAAAAGACTTTACTGGACAAACATAGTCTAGAGCATAATAGAATGCTGCTGTAAACAAATCCATTGAACCAATATCACCCCTCCTCCACAACCTACCATTATATACAAGATCCCTTGCAGCCTTAACAACAACAGCCATGTCCGGTGTTAACAGTATTCTAGCAGACAAGTAGTCTCTCAACAACTCAACAACTCTGTTAAAACCATTAAGTAGTCTATAGTCAAAAGACTCTTTATCAGAACTAGAGCTTAAAACAGCTTTTACAATCCTTAACTTAACAAGTTTCTCAACATCACCAACAGATCTCTTATAATACTTCTTAAAAAACTCTCTAGAAAACCCACCAGCTCTCCAAACACTAGTTATAGAATCATATATACCTTTATGAATATCCTTTACAACATCATCACTAATACGTGTAAGCTCGCCAGACCTTGCTTCATCACGTAGTAAACCTAGATATCTTACCGACATGGTTCAACAACCTCTAAACCACTATAATCAACTATATCTACAAGACCTTTTAAAACAAGGTATAAAGCTATATAACCATCAACTCTAAGCCTCCCACCACTTCTTAAAAACAACTCTTTATCAAGAAACCATGTTTTAGGCAGATCATATCTTGGCTTAACAACAGCTTCTCCATCAACTATTCTAAAGTCTCTAAAACTATAGTCAAAGTCTTTATCAGGATCAAGCTGGCATATAGCTAGCCCGGACTTACCATTAACTGAGTGTATGAAGCGTGACAACCTACTAGTATCTATTGTCACAACAGTATCCAGGTCTACACGTACTGCATCAATAAGGCTTACTAGTTCGTCATAGTCTACAACAATATAGTCACCACGATCCTCTGGTTCAAGAAGTTGTTCAGCCAACACTTTAAGCCTATTTCTTAAACCATACTCTCTATCCTTAAAGAACAATGCTTTAGCCTCTCTACCCCTACCAATTCTAGGCATAATCTTCTCTAAAACAATGTTTGACAAGTTAATGTATTCTACAATAGCTCTACGTGAGTCACGATCAAGTGTTGCTAAGTGCTCATCCTCAACTCTTACATGGAATCCGCGACTGCCAGAAAACGTTACAGTAACTTTCCTTGCACCAAACTCGTTCTCCATTATATCAATAAGTGTTAGTACATCAGCCCACCCTCTTCTAAGACACTCTACACTAATCTGTGGTATACTAGCTAGTTCTTTAGAACCACATTTAGGACACTCCTTAATATGATCCCTGGTAGAGTAGCCGCATTTAAGACAAACATATACTGCTTCACTACACCCCTCATAATGGTCTACATCTATGTCAAACATTAGATCAGCTTTTATAAGTCCTTTAGAATCCATATCAGTTGCAGATGGATCCTCATATACTGCTACAGAATAGTATAGGTGTAGTGGAGGGTTCTCTATAATGTACTCATAAAGCTTGATCATTGATGGAAAGGATAGGTGTCTAATATAGGTTTTAGAGCCAATAGGCTGTACAGCAATCTCTCTCTTAGGGAGTAGCGGTGGTTCTTTAAGTATACGTAGACTATAGTAGCTTCTAAGAGTATCTACTAAAAACCTCTTATTACTCTGTTCTAGGAGCAACATAGAATACCAGTCTACCCTCTTGTGGAAGTAGATACTCTATCTTACAAGGTATAGCATTACCAAATTCAAACACTACCTCGTTAGCAGCTTGTGCAGCACCTACAATGTCTGATAAATAATCTGTAGAGTATATAGCACGTGCTTCCTCACTAGCATCAAACTCTAGTAACGCACCACTCTCTTCACTAAGCTCGATCTCTGCTTCAGCTAGATCGCTTGAACTACGTGCTATAAACTGTCTTGTATCAGGTTTAACCATAAACTCTATAGAATCTCCTATAGGCTCTAGATCCTTAACAAGATCCCTTAATACTGTACTAAGCATCTTAACTCTAGCTGTAAACGGGATCTTCAGAGCCGGGAGCTTTTCAGCTGTTGTCTGTATAGATGGTATAATAAACTTACGTGAACCCTTACCAATAAATCCTATAGCCAGCCTACCTCCTTCAACAGTTTCAAGTAACAATCGATCATCTTTAGTAGCTCTACGCAGGATCTTAGATAGATCATCTAGATTTACTCCAACAGACTCCTCTTTCTCAACCACGAATTCATCAAAACCAGTACTAGGCATACTATAGTCTACAAGAACTACACGTGAAGCATCAATAGCTTTAAGGTAGAAGCCGTTTTCATTAATAGTGAATGCTGCTTCTTCAATGATCTTACCAATAGCACTTATAGCATACCTCCAAACCCTTGCATCAGAAAATAGTATCTTCAAAACCACTAGACACCTCTATAACAACACTAGTATACTCTACCATTATATTCTTTAGGATATATAGAGTTATATTAAATAATCTATAGGTGTTGAGAATAGCGTCTACTACTCTCTACACTTCTTATCTAGAAAACTAATACCATTCCTAGCTAGTAGGAGAGCTCTATAGACTAGTGTTTTAGAAGCTATATGTGGTGGTGTAGAATAGTAGGCTTCACGTAGACAAACCTCTATCTTTAAAAGTATCTTCTTAACAAACTCTATTTCTCCACCAGACTCCATGAAGCTACACTCTCTAATCATACTCTCTCCATACATGACCACATTTTACACACTTAAAGAACCTTGTAGCTGGTTCATCAGCTGCACGTGTCTGTAGTGTCCAGTAATATGCTTCTCTCCAACCACACTTAGGGCATACAACATCCCTAGATATTGGGAGACCGCTTACCTCATGCTCACTTATAACAACTGTCTTCTCCTTCTCACTATGTTCTATAACATTTGTTACACGGTAGCTACCAAGTTCTTCTTTACTACCAACACTATGTACATAGCCGCATCTAGTACATTTCAATACAACTACACCGCCCTCCTTACTAGGTACCATTACACCACCACATTTAGGGCAAAACCTCACTTAAGACACCTCTCAAACCGCTAGTGTTAGGAAAACATAGTGTTATAGAGACTTTTTAGATTAACGTTTCAACACTATATAGGAATCCATAGCTTATAGACTCATAGAGTCTATCTAGTAGTCTACACAGCTTATCAAGCATAACTCTATACCTACAATAGATCTCTAGAGCTCTTGAACCATAGATACACTCTATACCAAGTTTGCCAAACAACATACAGTAGTCTAGTGGAGAAACAGCATAGCGGATCTCAAGGTAGGACTTCATAGACTTTATCCTATCCATAAAATCTATTTCAGAGAAGCTCTTAGAAGGTATGAGAGCTAGATCCTCTATAGAAGAACTCCTAAAAACAACTACTACAAAGCCGCTACTACACTCCTTTAAAACAAGTATACGAGCCTCCTTCTTAATAGACTTCAAAGCCTCTCCTCAATAGCTCTTCTAAACTCAATAATCTTAGCCCTAAGATCCTCTACAACTTCAATAACAGCTTTATCAATAGGATACCCCTCCTCAACTTCAATAATAAGCTCCATAACATCCTGTAGTGGATGTGGTACACGATATGACGCAAAGACTACATGAGGGTTATTCATAGCCTCTTTAGCAAGTAGGTTACCGAGTGTATGCCCCTCACCCTTAACTTGTAGCACAAGCTCACGATCAGTCTTCTTCTTAACAACTACTTCCATAACCTAAAACCTCCTGCTATAGAGACATATAAACAACTCTATAAAACTTACTCTAAACCAGCCTCTATACCCCTAACATACTTAGTATAGATGTCAATAGCTCTTCTCCACTCAACCCTTAACCTAGGCTTCCCATCCTCATCTAGATAAACAAGCTCTTTCCCAATAGCATCATCTATAACATTTGAAGGCTCTCTCCCAGTTAGTATAGAGGCTGCTACTATAAAGTATTTACAAGCAGTACTCCTTACTTCATACCTGAGCTGATAGACTATATCAGCTATCTTGCTAGCAATCTCCTTAAGCTCCTCAACATCCATATCAGTCTCTATATAACCACTAGAGTATCTAACACTATAACCCATTCTCTTAACAATCTCTACAAGAAGTATTGGCGGGAAAGTCTTCTTTATAGATGATACAATATAGTCTATAGATACACGGTAACCAAGAGGTGTACGTCTTATAGATGACCTATAGTCTCTTAAAACCTTCTTAACTCTAGCCCAAGCCCTCCTAATATCAGACTTATATCCATAGAAGGCTATGTATAAACCATTATCTCTTATATCAATAGCCATTTCACCAATACTTACATTCTCCTGTATAAGCTCTGCAAGCTTAAAACAATCCACACCCCTACATGGTATAAAGAACTCTCTCTTAATTACAGGCATACTGTATCACATAAGAAACCATATACTATAAACATATTTATAAAAGTAGAAGCTATCTAACAACATATTTTATAGAAACCTTTCTAGACTCAACACAACCACATCTAGGGCAGACAAGTGTTTCATCACTCTTCCTCTTAAGAACTTCACCACACTTACTACACAAGGCAGCTATAACACCAAACTGTGGATCCCTGGTTGACAACTGGAATGGGTTCTTATCATTAAGTATTTTAGCACGTACAACATCTCCTAAACGATATGCTTCATACATAGACTTGATAAACTTATCACTAGCTTGCGATACGTGTAGTATACCTGTAAAACTAGTTGATCTAGAGAACTTTGTCTCTATAAGGAATATGTTTATGAAAGCTATATCTTCTGAAAGAGACTCTATAACACCAACAACTATATCACCTGGTTTAGGGTAGCAGGGTCTACTCTTAACATTCTTAACAACAACTACTCTCTGAACCATATCTATTGTTGGAACACCTACTAGTGAAGAACGTATCCATCCATCATCATAAGCATACGTACCACTACCTGTTAGAAACTCTTCAATAGTATACAGCTTATCACCTGGTACAACAACCTTTTTCTCAACCACTCTCCCTCAACCTCCTAAAACCATACATATCAACAACAACTCTATAGACTCTACGCCTATGTCTTGGATAAACCATTTTTATAGGGAATACCGTTTCCTCACTATATACAATACTATAGCCTAAACTATCCACTATATTCTTTACCAATCTCCTTCCACCAACACTAGCCTTATGTATAGTATAGACAGAGTTAGAGAAGCCTAAAGCCTTTTTAAGAAAGACCATGTCTAGTCCACGATTACACTTCTTAACACCAAATGGGGGGTTCATAACAACAGTATCAATATTATAGAGAACTATCCTTCTAACATCAGCTTGTACAAGCAATACTCTATAACTATAGGGTTTACCTCTAACCCACTTAACTATATCAGCTAGAGCATCAACATCAACATCTACTCCAACAACTCTACTAGCACCAAGAAATAGTGCTCCAAAACCTAGTCTAAGAGTGCCGCATCCAAGATCAGCTATTGTCTTACCACTTATATCTCCTCTAAGAAAAGCCTCCCATAACAACTTTGAAGCAACTTCTGTTGGTGTAATATATTGTTCAAGAAACTCCTTAGGATGACTATAAACTGGTGTTTCTTCAAGAACTATCTCAAGAAGCTTCTTATCAAAGACCATTACACTATCTACCATGGATACTTGTATTCAAGACTATTATTTAGAAACATTAGTGCTTCACCAGGTGTTAGTAGTGGTTTATGGAAGTCAGCTAGATCATCTACTGGTATTCTTGGACAACTAAGCACTACGTAAGCATCACATTTTAGAGCATGATCTATAGCAGCTATTTCATCAAAGTGCAGATATGTTGTAGATACTGTATAGACACTAATACCTCTATCAATAAACATTTCCTTAAACAACTTCTCTAAATATGGTCTATACTGTCCAGGTCTAACACCATTTACTAGAGCAACTCTCCTTGGAGGATTATTTAATAGTTTTGATACAATATACAGTCTTTTAGCAAGGACCCTCCTACACAATCCCTCCATATCAATAACTTCTCCACGACCAATATCCATGAGTATGACTCTACTAAAAGGCTTATAGAGACACAGTCCTAGTGCGTGGAAGAAACCACTAGATAATATAATGTATGCATCACTAGAAATATTATCTACAACACTATAGTTGCATCCAATAACTTGTCCAGCAATAAAATACTTGCTACTAGAACTAGGTATATAGGCTTTTACACCCCTATCAACAAGTCTTTCTCTAACAACATCTAGTAACTTAACATACTGTATACTAGCTAGTAATACAACGCTACTCCACCCACCTCTCTCTATAATAGATACAAGCTCTTCTAAAAGATCGCTTGGTATACCGTCTAGATAGTATGCTGGAATATAGAGTACTGGTATATCAACACTATATCCTCGGTAGAAGTACTCGTTATGACCAATATGTATTATAGAGTCTGCACCAACTACAAATGCTTCATCAACAGCTAGATCGCATGCTCCATAAGCATGACTACCAGATAATACTACATCAACACCTCTACTCCTAATATAGTCTATGATCTCTTGTGCTAGAAACTTTAATCCGTCTGGAAGCTGTAGTAGGATAAGTTTTGGGCTATATTCTTTTATAAAAGAGTCTATACGATCGAACCCTAGATCGTAGGAGTGGTTAGGCAATGGGTTTAAGCCCTGGTTTTAAAGGCTTTATAACAATCTTTGATGGTAATGGTAGTTTTGAAGCAGCTCTACGTAGTGCTTCTTTAGCATGCTGTATATTATCCTTGTTAATACGTACTTCCATAACAATTGTTCCAGGATATACACGTGCAGCTGTACCAATTGGTTTACCAAATGCTTGCCTCATACCATCTTGTAGACGGTCTGCACCAGCAAATGCCATCATCTTATTCTCTCTAAGAACATGGTGTGGGTAGACACGTATTTTTAAGAAGTAGTTTTCTTCACCAACCTCTGTACTAAGGTACTTGTTAGCCATTATACGTGCAGCTTCTAATGCATTATGTCTTATATTACCCTGTTCAAGCACTACTAGTTCAGCCCTATAGTCATAGTCTCCATGAACATTGCCCATTTCAAACTTAACGATCTTAGGCTGTGGTATACCAGGTATGTACTCCTTCCTAGTATATGGTGGTCCACTAAAGTGTGTATAGCACTTAGCTGGTCTTAGAGGCATATACTCAACCACCCACTTTTATCTATATAATCACCTAGTCTAGGGTTATACTGTAAGCTATTTATAAGGTTTCCCAAAGATCAACCCTTCTTCTCAAGAACAATTATGTGTGGGTATAATCCTCCATGCTGTACAGTTCTTTCATGAACAATCTCTAGACCTATTTCTCCAACTATATGGTGTATATAGGAGTATTCTGGCGTGATCAAGGCTATTCTACCATTAACTGATAACGCCTTATATGCTGATTCTAGAAACCCTTTATAGAGACTCCTTATAGAGTAGGGATCACCATATCTAAGTCCATAGGGTGGGTTTAAAACCATGTAGTCAGCCTCTATATCTAGTTCATGTATCCTCCTAGCATCCCATACTCTAAACTCTACACGATCCTGTACACCAGCTGCTACCGCATTAGCTCTAGCACCCTCTACATGCTTCTTACTAATATCAGTACCTATGAATACCCCGTCTTCATGCATTAGTGCTGCTTCTATAGGTATTGTACCACCACCACACATTGGATCAACTATAACTGTTTTATCACGTGTACCAGCTAGGTATAGCATAGCATTAGCTAGTGTAGGCTTCAACGCTGCAGGGTGATCGTATATACGGTAGCCTCTCCTATGCAGGCTCCATGGACCAGTTATTGAAACACCTATAGATAGTTCATCCTCTAAAGCATAAGCGTAGACTATTACACTAGGGTTTCTAAGATTAACAAATGGTCTTCTACCATAGTTTCTAATACACAACTCTATAACAACATCTCCTATAATCCTTGAAACATCTATTGAAGTATACTCGTGTTCTCCAACACGCTCTGTCTCTACAGCAAAACTAGTATCTGGTGTCACATACTCCAATATAGGCTCCAGCTCTCTAAACAAAACCTTCTTCAAATCAACTAGATAGCTAAACTTAGGCTTTAGACCAACAGTTGCTACATGGACCATTGCTCTATTCACCATCCTCAACCTATATACCCTTTCAGCCAAGTTCCATGGAAGACTGCTTGTTTCTAGAAAAACTCTACCAGTCATCAACCTATAGTATGGTCTACCAATTATTTCAGAAACAATTTCTTCAACAACAATATCCTCTATACCAGGATTTACTGTAAAGAAAAGCTTATAGCTAGCCAATCCTCCTCAACACCCTTCTTAAAACATACCTTAACAACCTTGCTTCATACTGACTAGGCATAGATCTATGGATAAGCCTTTTAAGAACTCTATTAATCCTATAAGCTTTCTCACTACTAACACCTATTCTAGAAACAACCTCCTCTACAAGCCCACCTATATCATCTAAAATATCAGCCGATGCCCTAGGAGGTATGTTGGAGACTCTAGTACTTCTAAAAACCCATAACTCATACAATACAATAGCTACTGCATGACTAAGATTAAGTATTGGATACTCAGGATTAGCAGGTATTGTTATAAGAAAATCTGTCTTCAACAACTCATTACGTGTCAAGCCAGTGCTTTCACGACCAAATAGTATAGCTAGTTTATCAACTCTCCTAGACCTTATCAAGTCTATAAATTCTTTAAGACTAATAGCTTGTCTAAGATAGTCTCCAACACTATAACCTTTACCAGTAGTAGCTACAACAAGATCGCATCCCTCTACAGCTTCATCAATACTATCAACTACTCTAGAACTATGTAGATAACTACTTGCTTTAGCAGTATACTGTAGAGCTTCATCAATACTAGCTCTAGGATTTACAAGAACAAGTTCTTCAACACTAAAGTTCATACAAGTACGGGCTACAAAACCGAGATTGACGGAGCCCTCTACACCAACAAGTACTACACGGATCTTCAAAACTCTTTAACCGCCTCAACAGCAACTATGTCTTCAAAGAAATAGTGTTTAGAAATAGACTTATTTATCTTAAACCCATTATCTCTAAACAACCTATACACATTATCCAGACCAGCTAGTGATGAGAAAACCATGTATAGTAAACCATTATCTCTTAAAACACGCCTAGCATCACTTAGCAACTCTCTAATAACCTCTAGACCAGTGGGTCCTCCAACAACATCTACATAGTCCTCATAACCAGGTAGGTATGGTGGATTAGCTACAACTACATCAATAGACTTGGCTCTAATAGAGTGTGATAGACTAGAATTAACTATAACAACTCTATCCATTAGACTATGCTGGTATACATTATACTTCTCATTACATGATGCTCTATAGTCTATATCAACCATTATAACACGCTCTACACCCATGTACTTAAGCATATACAAGCCTACTACTCCAGAACCACTACATAAGTCTAACACTGTTCTACCATAAACTCTTTCACGATCAATTATTTCTAGAAGAAGCCATGTATCTTCAGCAGGCTTGTACACGCCATTAAAGACTACTATCCACTCTCTATCATCTAGATAAACCCTCTCTCCACTAAAAACTCTACAATCTCCATATACTTCTCTGGACAAACCTGGTATACCCTAACACTATTATCTAAACCCATCTCCTCTATATCACTACTTGTTAAACCATATCTCTTCATAAGTATTTTTGAAACCTTCCTCCTTCTCTCACTAAACAAGGCTCTAGTAACATCCTCTAATACGCTATGGAGTCTACTATAGGGGTTCTTTCTAACAAGTACTGTTAGTCTAGAAGATACTTCTGGAACTGGATAGAATGAGTATGGACTATAGTACCCGCCAACAACTATATTGAATAATAGGTTGAGCAGTATAGTTAGTCTACCATAATCTCTAGTCCCAGGCCTTGATCTAATGCGGTCTACAACCTCTTTCTGTAGTATGAGAACTGCTTTCTCTACATAATTATTTCTAGCAATAGATACTAGTAGATCAGATGATATATGGTATGGTGTGTTTGATACAACTACTCTACAGTAGCATGGAGTATGTAGTGCATCACTATTAACTACAGTACAGTTATAGTATTCTCTAACAAGCTCTCTTGTAATAAGGGCTAGTCTCCAGTCAATCTCAACGCCTAAGACACCATACCCTCTAGACGCTAAATGATAAGTTATTGTACCAAGACCAGTACCTATCTCTTCAACAAAATCATTACTACTAACACCTAGTCTCTCCAACCATCTTAGAACTTCCTTTACAAGAACCGGGTTAACTACAAATGATTGGCTAAACCTCTTCTTAACACGTATACCATATTCTCTAATAACACTCTTAGTCCATAAGAGAAGCTTTCTTCTAGAAACTAGTGGTGGAGGACTAAACATATACTTCACAAATGCCTAAGCTTCTCCAAGTAACCAAGGTAAACTACTCCACCAGACTCTAAAACTCTCCTAGAAGGCTTTACAAACAAGTAGTACTTATCCTCACCACGTAGTTCAATAAGTATTCTATCAACAACCGTCTTAGCTGGTTCACTAAGTTTAACCCTCTCCTGGATCTCTTGGAGAGACTTAAAAGGCTTCCTCTTACGCTCTTCAAGTATAAGCTTCATAGTCTTCTTCCCAACACCTGGAAGTAGTTCTAGTGAGTGGAGACGTATATTGATTGGACCTGCTTTGTTAAAGAATTCTACAAAGACTCTCTCGTTCTCTAAAACAATATTCTTAACAACACCTTCTAGATTGTCTCTAGCAGTACTTGTTAAATCCTCATAAGAGATACGTCCAATAACACGTCTAACCTTAGACTCTCTACCAAGATCAATTCTCTCGCCAACAAGCAGTTCTACACCTGGATAAGGCTCTACCTCTAATAGTGTAAAGTGGTTTACACCAATAGCTTGTGCTACTGGTTTTGCACGATATTCACGATACCTATCTAGAGGGTTTCCATAGGGCATATAGTCTAGTATGTAGACTGCGTTTTCTCTAAACTCCTCTCTTACTGGCTTTCTCTCTCTAGGCCTCCTATACCATGTTGAGTGTCTATACATTTTCTTAAACACCTTACATGTATAGTATAGTATTTTAGAACTTTATGTACTTACCGTGTATACTCTACTATAGTCTACTGTAGTTGTAAGGCTTTCTAGAGGTTTTATTATTTGATACAGTACTTGTATACGATATCAAGTATCTTCTCTGCTTCCTCTGTATCAATAGTCCTCTCTTCAAGAACAAGGAGAGTGCGTAGTTCATCAAGTGTTGATGGACAGATATTTACTATCATAACACGTGTTTCAGGCTTTAAATTAAAAGCCTGTAATTCTCTATCAAGAGCTTTAGCTCCAGAAACATCTAGTTTAGAAAACTTACTCAAATACTCAATAGTACGGTGTATAAGCATAGTTGTTGTACCACTAGTTGCTTCAAGTTTCTTAACAAATCTCTCAAGAAGATCCTTTGCTACAGGGCTGGACACATGCTCTTCCTCAAGAACTTCTACATCAAGTTCTGTAGACAAGAAAACCGCACCTCCTTAAATAGCTATATACCATAGTTGTTGATAAAATACTTATCTACTCATACCAAGTGGTCTAAGATGCTCTGGTCTAACAATAACTGTCTTCCTCTTATCACCAAGATAAACTTCTACAATATAGCATTTACCACGTTTACCAACAACAGTACCTGTCTTACCATGGTATCTACGGTGAGGCATGCCCTTATGTACTGCTGGATTCACTACTATATGTACCTTATCTCCAACACTATACTCATACAGTAACAGACTTAACGGTGGGACACCGCCCTTCTCTCTAACATGTTTCTTAAACACCTTCCTTGAACGATGGCGAAACCCCTTAGGAGGTTTAACCATTAATTCTCACCATGGATAATCATTAGCTATTTTAAGACCTAAACTCAATGCCTAACACTATACTCTCTGTGAACCTTATACTGTTATTTTAATCTTTCTCAAACCAGTATCTATGTTTAGACACAACTAGGATAACCCTTTCCTACTCTTCCTAAGTACTATAGAGGCCCTGTTAAAGCCCAGTTATCTAAAAAACATTTTATAAATTAAGCTATACAATAGGGTGTATGCGGTTGCTATATATAAGCCAGTAACAACCAGTATTGAACCACAGGAATTAGTTAAGAAAGAGGTATATGAGCTAGGTAAAAACCTCAAAGTAGATGATGACGCCATTAATGAAGTTCTAATAACATCATAATAAACTATTAAATATACTCCCAAATGCCCATCCACCAGAAATTGCTAGAGCAGTATATCATGTAGTACTTGAAAATAAGGACTTACTATCAATAGATAGGAGGAGAATTTTATCAAACCCTAATCTAACATGGACCTCCCTAGTCCCTATAGTAAAGAACATAATTAAAGATTGACTAATTATTCAAACGTTAATAATAAGGTTCTTAGATAAGATGACCTTAGATAATATATAACTAAGGTATTGTCTAAGATGTTATTCAAGAGAGTACTTGCTACAGGACTCCCGCTTAATGGTAGAGACGAGTATTTAGATAAAGTTGTTAAAGAACTTGATAAGTTAGAATATAAAGCTCGTGTTTACAAGGTATTTGATTATATGAAGAATATTGGTAAGAAACTTGGATATCCCAATATTACTAGAGAAAACATCTTAGATCTTAACCAAGATACTCTAGCACGTTTAAGAGAATACGCTTTAAAGGAGATAGATGAGAGTATAAGAGATTCTAAAAATATGATATACACGTTATCTCTACACCAAACGTCTTTATGATAAAACCTCATGGATACTCTCCTACACCAATAACTTATGGAATAACATCCGATCTTGTATCTAAGTATGTTAAACCAGATATTATAGTCGTAGCTATAGATGATCTGTTAAAGGTTGTAAAAAGAGTGAGAGTAGATGAGGTATGGAGTAAGAGAATGCCTCAATTCACTATAGAGGATGCTTCTCTCCTAAGAGAAGAATCTATTAAAACGCTAACAATATAGTTCAAGCAATATATACTTATGAAGGATGATACCATGTATACATTTTTCAGTTAACCATGAACCCCTTGTTTTAGCTAAACTACTAGTTAATATAAAGCCTAGACTCTACTTAAGCTATAACATGACCGGATTAGAAGCTAGTGCATTTAGTAATGTAGAAAGGTTTTATAGAAAACTGAGAAAATACTTTGTAGTACCCGATCAGGTACTATTAGAGATTGGAAGTATATTAGTGGTTATAATGAAGCTTATGAGAAGGGGGAAGAAACCTATACAATAGTTGTAGATAGGGAGAGAATAGAGTTAAGGCTAGTTGAAGTACAGATGGCTATAGATATCATTAGAGCTCAAGTGGTTACGAGAGACTTTAACCTTATAGAGAACTCACATGCACTAGTAGTATACCATCATGGAGAACATCCCTCCTATGGAGTTATGGCTGAAGTGATGCGAGCTTCACAATTGAATAAGCCAGTGTATGTACTATATCCGTATAAGAAGAGGTTAAGTCCATTCTTTGAATTCTATGCTTCAAGCTCATTTGCTTCTGAAGAGAGGATTTTATCAAAGATTAGTGATCCATTAAGTGAGCTAAAGGAGCTAGAAGATAAGCTGGTCAATTTAATACTCTATGATGCATGTAAAGGTAGATGGCCTACATGGACTATCACTAAGGAGTTTAAAGAGAAATACTGTAGTCAGTTCTACTAACTATAGAACTATTTCAACACCCACTACATCAAGTTCTATACAAGAGATTTTTACACCTAAGACACTTGAAAAACTAGGCTCTGTCCTACCATTATCACCACTTATAAGCTCCTTGATATAGAGACCTCCATCAGCTTTTATCAATACTTCAAATAAGTTATTAGAAATACTTCTAATAGCTATCTCATATACCTTCCTAATCCTTAACACCTCTTTCTTCCTACGCAGTATCCTTAATGGAGTTAGTTGTTTTACAGTAGCATTCTTAAATACTTGGACAAGCTTCTCTAGATCGCTTTTTGAAACACTCTCTTCTACATAAACAAGTGCTTTATAGATTTTTTGTTTCCTTGAAAGCTCCTTCTTTAAAGCTTCAATAAGACTCCTAGAACCCTCCTTCTCGATTACAGCCTCTATTTCTAGTGAGTTTAGAAACTCGTTAACTAGGTCAAGAGATACTAATCTATAGACTGGTCTCTTAATCTCTAAAACCATAGGCCTACCTGTTCCAATCATGCGTACATCAACATCTTCTCTACCACTAGCATGAAGGACTATTCTTTCAGCTCCATAGAGTTCTTTTAATGAGTCGTTAAAGAATTCTTCTAGAGAATAAGGGTACTGTCTAACACCCCTACTAACCCATATTATATGTGATATGTTTCTTGCCTTCTTCCAATACCTTCCATAGAGTAGTACTGGGTTTACAATAGTCTCTATACCAAGACACTCAAGATCAATTATAACAACTATATCTGGTTTATCAAAATCCGGTTCAACACCATACTTGTCACGTACAATCTTACCAACTTCACGTTTAACCTCATTCTTAATAGACTCACTATACTTTAAACTAGTCTCACCAGCAACCATTAACTCTCTAAGCAGTCTTTCACGGCTAACCCTAACACCTACAAGAAAGCTTGTTGCATGATACTTTCTAATCTCTTCTACAACCATATCTGCTAGTTCTTGGAAGAACTTCCTACTTAATAAATTGTCACATATAATGCATTTCTCAGTAGAAACCTCCTCTCCATACAAGTGTTTATATAGTGTAGTAAATGGTTCACCAGAATTTAATGCTAGTTTTTTAAGAACATCTCTACACTCCTGCAACCCCTCATCCATTACCCTTCTATGAATCTCCATAGCTAGCAATGTCTTAATACTATAACCACGTACATCATTACCCAATCCTCTACCAAGTTTAGCAAACAACCTACCTAGACAATGGTTGCATAACGGGTATTTCAACAACAGCTTATACGCTATACCGAGTACTCCTCCATAACCCTCCATATCTCTTAACCACACCCTTCCTCCTAACCCACGCTCCATACCATGTATCTAGTAGATAGTTTATAGCATTAATTCTATACAATAAACCCTTATCCCTAGATACTCTAACGTAGACTCTACAAACTATATTCTCTATCATCCTCTCTAAAACATCTAGTGTATCCAATGGGATGACTAAGTAGTCTACACTAGTGCATGGAGGCTTATCTCTTAACCCTAAACCACTACTAGACTCTATAAAAACACAACAACTACCTTTAACAAAGAGATCCCTATTAAAATAGACACCTGGTAGTCTATGGTGCTTACAGAAAACTGCTTTAGAGAATCCCTTAAGACTGCTCTCCTGTGGGTATAGGTGTCTAAGTTTTAGACCATTGAAGAAGTATGTATGTTCTTTAGCTATTATGTATAAGCCTGTATCAACTCTAATACCGTGTGACACCATAAGTGTATAGAGTAGGATATGAGAAGATGTTTCAAGACTACTACATGGATCATCTATACGTACTATAAATAAACGCTTAGGCTTAATCAACGCATCATTCCTAGTCTAAGCTTCTCAAGAAGATCCTTTCTCCTCCTAACTTGTTTAATAAACTTCTTCATAAGCTCATACTGTTTCAATAGCTCACGTACATCATCTACTTCAACACCAGCTCCAAGAGCTATTCTCTTCACCCTCCTACGATCAATTATCTCTGGGTTATCAAGTTCTTCATAAGTCATAGAGTTTATTATAGCAATCCACTTCCTAATCTTAGACTCTGCTTCACGAGCACCAACATCTATGTCAAGAGGTACTTTAAGACCGAAACCAGGTATCATCTGCAGGATCTTCCTTAATGGACCGAGCTTACGTATGCTAACTAGTTGTTTATAGACTAGCCTCATATTCAGTTTACCACTAAGCATTTCCTCTACATCCTTTTCAGTAAACTCTACACGTACTCTCCTAATCCTCTCAACAAGACCCTCTATATCACCAATACCTAGTATGCGGGCTACAAACTTTGGTGGACGGAAAACCTCTAGTTCATCAACTTTCTCACCAGTACCAATAAACTTTATCTGTGCACCAGTAGCTGCTACAGCTGATAATGCTCCACCTCCTTTAGCTGTACCATCTAGTTTTGTGACAATTATAGAGCCTATAGGTGTTGATTCATGGAACTTCTTAGCAATAGTATATGCTTGCTGACCTATAGCAGCATCTATTACAAGGACAACCTCGTCTGGATTGATCCGTCTAGCTATCTCTCTCATCTCCTTCAACAAGTCCTCTTCACGATGGTGTCTACCAGCTGTATCAACAACTACTATATCAAACCCCTTACTAGTAAACAACTCTACACCCTTTCTAGCAATAGCTACTGCATCTCTACTACCTGGTTCTCCATAAACTGGTACACCAATCTGGTCACCAAGTTGTTTCAACTGCTCATAAGCTGCTGGTCTATAAGTATCTGCTGACACTAACCCTACACGATAGCCCTCAAGTTTATAGTAGAGTGCTAGTTTTGCAGCTGTTGTTGTCTTACCACTACCCTGTAGCCCTACAAGAAGTATTATCCAAGGCTTCTTAACAGGCTTTACATCAGGCTTCTTCTCACCACCAAATAGCTTAGTAAGCTCTTCATAAACTATTGTTACAAGCCAATCCCTCCTACTAACACCTGGTGGAGGCTCCTCCTCAAGAGCCCTCTCTCTAATCCTCTTTGATAGCTCAAAAACAAGTCTTACATTAACATCAGCTTTTATCAACTCTTTCTGAAGCTCTTTAACAAACTCTTTAACAGCTTCACGATACTCACGACTACTCCTCATAAACCTTGCTAAAGCCTTCCGTACACCCTCTAAAACCACTCCGGTAACACCATAGACTATAGACTAACACTATATACTAGCTATAACCCTATATTAAACTAGTAGGAGGTGTTCTAGTATGATTATTAATAGAACAGGCTTTGGCTATATAGTTATTGATGGTAGAAGGTATGACCATGACGTAGTTATATGTATTGATAGAGTAGTTGATAGACCTAAGCACTTATCTAGAGAATATAGTGGTTTATACGGACACACTCCATTGTCTCGTAGAGAGTTAGAGTATATTGTAGGAGAATGTAGTGGCTTTGACACTATAGTTATTGGTACTGGACAATATGGATACCTACCAGTAATGGATGATGCTAAAAACTATCTTAAAACTCTTAATGTAGAAGTAGTCTATGAAAAAACACCAAACACTATAGAGATTATAAATAGACTAGTAAGAAATAAAAAGAAGATACTAGCAATACTCCATGTGACTTGCTAGCTATACTCTTAATTCCTCAAACCTACTAACATCCTCAACCTACGATACGATAAGCATTTCCAATAGAACGACCTTCAACCGCTAAATCATAGAAACTAACTATATTCTCTCCCTCTTACCAATACCATCCCTGAAAAGCTGAAGTAGCAAAAACATCATTTACTCTTTATTTTCTCAAATTATTTCTCTAGCAACTATAGTGTACTATTAATTGAGAGATATTGATAGGTAACAATTTCTATTGTAAGGATTATTTATTAAAGTCTTATATACTAGGTATGTTTGTAGATAGGTGTTTTCCATGAAGAGCTCTACTACTGTAAGGATTTCTCATAAAGCTAAGGATAAGTTGAAGAGGATAGCATTACTGCTTGGTGTATCCCTTAAGGATGCTCTAGAGTATGCTATTGATATTGCTGAGAAGCAGTTAGATAAGTATCATGGAGATCTAGATCTATTTGCTAGAATAATATATGATAGAAGAGGTAGTGGGTATAGAGATACATCTACTAGAGTTGATGAAGTAATTGCTGAGACAATACTTAAGGAATATAATGCTTAAGAAGAATTACATAATAGTAACTATCCCTACAGACACATAGATCTACTATATACTACTTAAACCCAATAATTGATCTAATAAGGGCATTGAAAACCCCTCTTTAATATATCAATTATATACTTAAGCATAATCTCTTATAATATCAGTAGACATACTAACACATCTCACTATTATATACTATAGAGTTAAAACTAATAATTCATTAGGACAAAATCGAAATGAGTTCATATCGATGAAGAAATACGACACAAACACAAAGAAACTCCTATAGCATACCTCTAACATAAGATGTAGACAAAAACAAGTCAAGTATCTTAGAGATACTTACTGCACCATATTCACTCAGGACAGGTCTCAAAGAACAGTGGCCATGGATACTAATACTAGTAGTTGGTATAATACTATTGATAATAGGTGATATTGTGAACTATTCTATAAAACCTATTACAGAGACTCTTAATAATATCAAACTACCTACACCTAATGGGGCTATGGCGAAGTTTGTACAAGAAAAACACGAATATACTGGCACTACATTAATTCTTATAGCTTCAACACTCTATATTATTGGCATATCATTTATTGTAGTAGCTATGATAGGTCTTCTTAAGTTACTACTAGAGAGTAAAACTGAGTATCAATATTATTAAAATAGGCTTTGTAACAACATGAAAGTGTAGATAATAGCTTACTAGTAGATAAAGAAGTTATTACTAAGACGATTATTGTTATGGTATTCAAAAGAATAGGGTATTAGTTAAGACAGTAGAAGCAATAAACGTCTTGGATCAATAATGCTAAGGTGAAAGAATTCTCTTGTTATAGTAATGGTAACATGCTGTATTATATCCAGCTAAATCTATTTGTGATACTCCTTATACTGTCTAGTAGTTCTTTGTTTTCAAAAACGTATTTGGAGTGTACACCTACATAGATCTTTTTAGAGCCAACTACATACTCTACTCTCTTATTACTATAATCAACTAGTGCTAACACATATACTGGTGTCCACTTGATCTGTGGTAGTGGTTGACTGTACAAGTGCATTGTAGAGAGTATGTCTCTAAGAATAGCTTTACGAAATTGTTCACTAACACCCTCCATATCAATTGGTTTACGTGGTAGTATTAGTTGCAGGAAAGTATCTCTAAACGATGGCTTGGGTATAGGCTTTCTCCTAGCCTCTATTCTCTCAATATCTTTCTTAACATCTCTAACACACTCTATAAAACTTGATAAACTACACTTATGTGAAGGTGTTTTTGGTGCACTATACTTTGGTGAGTAGTCTATAGAAGCGTTCTTAGGCAGCCTTATTGACAATAGTATTCTAGCTAGAGACTGGTTCTCAAGATATGAGTGCATGTAACAGTCTATTAGAAACTTCTTCTTAAAACCAATAACCTCCATAACAGCTGTTGAAACCCATAAAGGCTTCTTATCTACTCTAACCTCCTTCTTTACAATAGACGGCTCTACATGTATATACATAACCATACACTCCAAGATAATGGAGTTATCTAAACCACTTATCTAAACCAGCTGTCCTCCCACGCTTCTTCTTCAACACTCTCTCTATAAACATATCTCTAACTGGTTCATATACTTGTTTATAAAACTCCTGTGGATTCTTCAATACTGTACGTGGATGCTTTGATACATAGTCTAGTGCGGCCCTCCAAGCCTCTCCAAAATCTATACCAGCCTCTATAAACCTACGTGCAACCTGTCTATCAAAATCATCTGGTCTCTGCTCTATACCACCCATTACATAGTATCCACCTCTACTAACCCGCACTCTCTCACCAAGAACTTCTCTCCACTCAACAACTTCTTTTCTAGACAACCTTCTACCATAGAAACGTGTTGTCTTTAAACTAGCCAAAGGCTTTCTCGATGGACCATAGTATTTAGCCCATGCATAGAATATTGCACGGTTTAATCCAAAACTCTTAGCTCTATCAAGATCACCATACACTAGATAATACCTAACAGCCTGTAGAAGAGCCATAACTTGGAAACGCCCTGGTTCGTGGAGTTTACTAGTCTCTATAGTAGTCTCTATAGATTCTTCAATCCTTGGTAACTCTAGTTTTGTTGTAGGTATTTCCTCTAAAACAATGATCTTTTTTGATGAACCAACTGTTTCTATAGACTTCCATGCTAGTTCATCTCCCTCTCCCCCTCTATAGATACTCCATACTCTTTCTTTGTATACTGGTTTTCCAGGGTTTGTCCATTCTAAACTAAAATCCTCCAATTGATCGGGCTTTAATGGTGTTGCAACACGTTCTAGTCTACGGTGTAGGGTTTGCCTCTTTATATGCTTGTATATGTTTTTGTATGAATGGTCATCGGTTCATCTTTGAGGAGCCCACCCTTTACTCGGCTTTCATTGGTCATTGGGTGGGTGCCCCATGACCCGTGGCATGGGGCTAGATATTTAATTGCTTTTAGATAAATATTCATTGCACCGACTGTGTCCCTATCAGCTATAAGGTTGCATCTAGGGCATATCGCTAGTTTATAGTTATAGAATAGCCTATACTCGCATCTTGGACACATTGTTGAAGTGTTCTTGGGATCAATAAATACTATTGGTACATTATACTCTACAGCCTTAGTCAAGATAGCTTGTTGTAGTTTATGGTAAGCGAACCTTGAAAGCTTATCAGCTAGGCTAGACGACTTCCTAGAAACATTACTCCATAGCTCCTCTAAATCCTCTAGAACAATAGCACTTCTTGTCCTCCTAGCCTTTAATACAATATATTTAGCAAACTTACGGCACCAATCAACAACAATATTCCTACTCCTCCTATGTAAAGCTCTAATAATCCCTAACCATTTCCTATTACGTCTCCATACATAACTATGACACTTCTGTACATCCTCAGCAAGATGTTTAAGATATAGTGCTTCAGTAAACCTTGTATCAAACCTTCTAACACACAAGCCATTATAGACAACTACTTTCCTAAGATTTATATCAATGGAGATAACCCTCTTAGAACTATATGGATTATACACCCACCTAAATGGTATACATACCCATATCCTCCCACTCCCATCAATACCTACTATAACCTCATACCATTTACGTCCAAAGAATTTCCTAATGTACTCCTTGCTGTGTAATAGCTTTATCTTAAACACTCTATTCCTCAACTTAACAATGATAAGCTGTTTTTCAAGGTCTACCACTGCATCATACCTGTCTAGACGTGCTGTTAGTTTCTTTAGGACTGGTTTCCTACCACCATTACTCTTAGCTGATTTTACTATTGCTCTAGCATACTTGTATATCTGTTTACACTGGTGTGCACGGAATCCCTGTCTCCTAAGCATCTTGTAGAACATCTGATGTAACTGGTTAATGCTTGGTAGTTTATCTAACTCCCATAGACAGTCAATAATGTATTGTGTTACTCTACGTGTATGGTAAAGCTCCTCTCTAAGCTCTTCTAGAGAACCATCAACTAGTACTCCACAAGCCCTAAGAGTTAGTATCTTCTCTCCTCGGGGAACCACCATAGCTAGAGAGGTGGTGCACCCCCTCATCGGAGACATCCCACATACATATAGTTTAGTATAAAAAGAGTGTTATGCCTTCTGTGATACAATTGTTTTCTGTATAAGACTATGGTAGAACGGGTTGTTCTCCGAGTGTAGGCTCTAAGCTCCTCCTCAACCAAGACAAACATTCTCTGAAGGCATATCTTCAACTCATTAATACTAGTATACTCATCAATGGCTATCAGAATGTTTTCAAGGAGCTCTCTTTGACCAAGCCTTTTCCAATACAGGTGTTCTTCTAGAAAGCACATATCCTTACATCTGCTTTACTTACTTACATATTCTTTACTTCTTTACAAAAGTGTAAATACTTTTCCCTACAAATGTAAGGATGGGTGTAGTCTATGGGGAAGATACTAGGCACATCAAAACTCTCAAGAAAAGGACAAGTAACAATACCAAAAACAGTAAGAATACTCCTAGAACTAAAAGAAGGAGACATCATAGTCTTCGAACTAAAAGAAAACAACCAAATAACCATCAAGAAAGGAGAAATCACAATAAAATAAGAAGAACATATAAAATAATATGTTTTTATATAAAGCATGCAACGGCTCTAGAAACCTATACCTCTTAACCAAATATGGTATATAGCTTGGCTTATCAACACGTAATGGTTTACCGCTAGCCCATCTAATCCACTTCCTATCCCTACCCTCAATACCAGCCCATCTACCCCTAAGAAAACCAGCTATCTCTTCACAAACAAAACACCTACTATAATACTCCAACACATCAACCATAAACCAACCACTCAATAGATACACTAGTAATTAAAGCGTATAAGAATGAATACACCCTTTACCATCCATGTTAGTTATTAATTTAGAAGATTTGTAAAGGACTAAGTAAACCACTTTTTATACCCTCTAGCATTCAATGAGGTGAACAGCTAGTGTATTCTATAGAGTATGTTATGACTTCTAGTACCTATATGGACTCAATGATGTGTGAGAATGAATTATATGATCTTATCTACAGGGTATTGAAGATTCCTCTAGATTATGTAGAAAGTATCGTGAATAAGTGGAGTTTCAAGATCTATACTCATGGGCTCTGGGATTCACTGTTGGGGATGCATCAATAGATCGTAGGTTTCTAGCTATTAAACGAGTAGATGTAGAGACTAGCCGTTTAAGTACATTAGCTTGTTTTATAGTAGTATTTAATAAACTGGTTAATACACCTATTGAGCTAAAATTCTATGTTAGATACAATAGTTTCGCAAGATATAAGGTTAGAGCCTTGGTTAGAGTAGATAAAGATTTTCTTAATAAGCTAACACCTAAACAACCATGCCAATTAAAAGATATGCTCTTAGACGATGGTTTTTAGGATTTTCCTAGCAGGATTCATTGATAGTGACGGATCTATACAGCCATACGTTAAGTATAG
This sequence comes from uncultured Desulfurococcaceae archaeon, assembly GCA_964480805.1. GTDB lineage: Archaea > Thermoproteota > Thermoprotei_A > Sulfolobales > Desulfurococcaceae > CAYZRH01. The sequence goes on along the minus strand of CAYZRH010000007.1, from coordinate 19,526 downwards.
AGGAAAGACTACTAAGAGACTTTACTTTGAATCAGGGATTACCATAAGTGAATCTAATAGAGAGCTATTAGAGCTTTTATCTCATATACTCTCCATAAAATATGGTATTACCAGTAATGTTAGATACGGGTTTGATGGAGCATATAGACTACGTATAAACTCTATTGAAAGCGTATGTAAGACAATAGAGCTAGTAATAAGTAATATACTTAACATTGAGAGAAGACCAAAAGCATACATAATAAAGTACTATTACGAAGATAAATTCACTGACTTAAATAAAGTAAGGACGATATATAACAAGCTTAGAGAACAACAGAAGAGAATGCAAGCATTACTAGTTGATCTTGTTAAACTAATGACAGAGAAACAACTAAAAATAGTAATAACACAAGAGAAGATAATAGTAGTGCCTCAACACTTTAATTATAAAGATGCTGTATAAATGAAAGAAACATTGTTCAAATGAATTAGACGACGCCCGGGCCGGGATTTGAACCCGGGTCACGGGCTTTCTGCTCTGGGGAGGGTCGACAGGCCCGCATACTAGGCCGCTATACTACCCGGGCTTGTTCTGTTTTCTGTATTGTTTTTGTGTTGGGGTTTTATTTTTTGTGGTTTTAATAATGGTGTCTCCAATACCCCTACTATAGTGGGAGAGGGTGTTAAACATGCTTATGTTATTAAAACCTAGCTCATATAGGTGGTTTTGGCAAGAGTATATTTTAGTGGTTTATTGTATATCTATAAATTGGGTATGAGTTAATGGGTTTTATTAAGGTTAGATTTGGTGTCTTCAACCCTCTCAAACCAGATAGGGTTTTAGAATTGGAGGGTGTTGTAGATACTGGTGCTATATATAGTGTTATTCCAGAGAATGTTCTTAAAGAACTTAATATAAAGCCCCTTGAGAAGAGGAGGTTTAGAGCTTTTGGAGGATATGTTGAAAGAGATCTTGGAGAAGCAGGGATCGAGCTTATGGGGAGGAGGAGGACAGTAACAGTGGTCTTTGGAGAATCTAACGACATAGTTATACTAGGTATAACAGCATTAGAAGCTTTCGGACTAGAAGTAGATCCTGTAAAAAGGAGGTTGAGGGAAACGGAACTCCTCCTACTATACCATAAACACGAAAACATTGTTATCTAATAGAAACTACATATTAACTATGATACATAACAACCATTTAGAGAATACGCTAGAGGAGCCTAAGATACTTAATAGAGCTATTTGAATAAATAATTTAGAAAAATGATTTAATAAACAAGAGGTAGATTTAGTAGATAGTGCTAATAAAGTATTTATGAAACTAGGATTAAATAGAGAAGCCATATATAGGCATATAGCATCACTACCAAAGAAGATAAATCTAGTATCAATAGATAAGCAAGAGTACAAGTTAATAAGAGAGCTGGTAAAACAAGACATCATATACTATGATATAAGTAGGATAGAAACAACGGTAAAAACACAAATACCAGTATATAAACTAATAGCTCTAGATATAATTAGTAATAATTAAGGAAAAAGGTTTCTAAGTAAAAATACCATAAATATACGACCATGTCAAATTTAAACTTTAACTATAGAGTATATTTTGGGTGTAGAGTCTTTGTATAAATTAGAGAACTCAAGTACTAATGATAGAGAACGTAGACTTTATCCCTGCTTTATTGGTGTTTTGATTGAATTAGTAGCATTATTCTTTATACCATTAGGCTATAGTTTAGTCTATCTAGTACTTAGCATATTTGGTTTCTTACTACTAGTCTATGGATTAGAAGACTATGCCTTAAAATATGAACTAGAAGGCCTTATATGGGATAGTAATAAGTATCTTAAATACTTGCTATGGATATACATTAGCTGTCTAGTATTAACAATAGCCTATATAATACTCTATTCATGGGATGCTCCGGGGCTACAAGTATGGTTCTATCTTCTAATAATTGTTCCATTAATAACGATCTCAGGTATATGTCGTGGAATAGCCTATAATAAACTATCTAGTGTAATAGAGGAGACTATACCGGTTAGAGCAAGAAAGTTTTTCAATATAACAAGTGTATTATATATAGTTCTAGGACTTACATTGGGAACTATACTATTGTTTATAGGACTATTCTATTTAATAAATCTACGTCACTATATAAACCCACTATACGGTATGATAACAGGTTTTATTACAGATTTACTGTAAAAACTACTGAGATACTTGGATGGAGGAAAGTAGTTAAAAGTAGATATTAAGCCTGTTCAGAGTATAGAGATTCCTGTTATACTGAACAGTATAGTACTAACAATTCTATTAGTAGGTTTAATTGGTGTAATAGCTGAAACTATGTACACTAGAACCTACCTTAAAACATATTCTATAGAGAAAGGGTTTAAGAATCCCAACTACAGAACAGATATCGATACAGAATACTATATAAAAATATATCATATTGGAGAGATAAGGCTAAATAAAGAAATACCTAAAGACCGAGATACAGAGATAATACCATATATTATAAAGGACTATAGCTTAATCCATGACAAAATAGGAAGGAGACAGTTAGTAGTAATTTCACTGTCAACAACTTCAACTATGGATGTAGTGTGTGAAGCAAGCATACATAGTTATAGAGGAGGGCTTTCATCAAGTTCTAGAGAGTGTGTAAAAGTTGTGGATGGAAGAGCATCTATGTCACTAGAATATAGTATTAAAGAAGGAAAGACAATAGATTTATGGAGTTATAGTGGTGATGAAGAACTATACATAGAACTACATTATTCATATGTAGAACAGTGGGTGCATGGAAACGTTTGTAGAACAATAATTAGATTATCTAGTGTTAGTAAAGAATATACATGGATATTGTCCAAAAACACTTCTACAAATATAACGTATGCTCTAGAACTGAAAGGTCCTTTAAAACTAAGTATTGAGTATAGCAAGTCAGACACATGCCGCTTCTATATAAAAACACACTTACGCATACTACGTTCTAACTACTACAAACTACAGCCAGCATACTATATAATACTAAAGGTTATTCCAGAAAAACCACTATATACACCATACCATACAGTTCAAGCAGCTTCAATAGTTGAAGCAATTAGTGGTAAAGCTATAGAGATACCTTATCCATTTATCATAGCCGCTATTGGAGCTATCTTATACGTTATATTAGTTCTTAGAAAGTTTAGGGAGTTAGAGTCGTAGAGTGATAGATTATGGTGTTTTTCAATTCTCTAAGGTAATTGTTAAAAACGGTTTTAGTAGAGGTAGTACTTGTCTCTATATGGGTATGAGAGTGTACGTATGATTGGATATGTAAGACTTTGTATAGTAGGTTTATCTATAATATCAATACTTATAGCATCAACCTATATACCATTAGTATATGATAGACAGGTAGCGATAACAGGTAGTGATCATGCTAGAAATTACCTTAGAAGGTGGAGTGTTGAAAGACTTACACATAATAGTGTAGATGATCTTCTACTCTATAGTTGGCAGTATATTAGTAGACCAGTTAGAGAGCAGGGTGTTGTATGGTATAATGTTGAGTATGATTATGGTTCTGGAGTAGTGTTTCCAAAGACAGTGAATTACTACTATAATGGGTATGTTGTAAGTTTTAGTTCTTCAAGATATAATAGTACATCAATAGACTATGGCTTGGGAGGGAGGACACTAATACTATATACTCTACCAGAAAGAACTGGTTTAGAAGAGACACTATTCTATAATGGATTAACATCTACGCTAACAATAGCTGGTATTCCAATAACTATACCACAGACTATAAGGTTTAGTCAATGGTTTAAACCAACTTGTGTCGATGGTTATCGTGTAGTTGGTTTAGGCGGGGTTGACGAAAACGGTGATCGGGTTTATGATGGAGAAGAAGTATTCTTATTTACATGGTATCCGGGTTCAATACCTGGTTATAGGAGGCTAACTTATAGTATAGTGTGTGACTATGGTGATTGCTGGGATAGTGTTTATGAAGTTAATCCACAAATAGATGGTGAGGATATAGCCTGGACTGTATGGAGCGATAGTTTATGTGATCTATACGTTAATGGTGGGAGAACCTATTCTCCAAGTACTAACTGTAGTTTCTTAGAACTACTATTCTTTGAGAATGGTAAAGCAGTATATTATGATGATAAACACCTATACCTATACAATGGAGAGAGACACATAGTACTTGATGAATACGATAAATGGTGGATTGGAGGAGATAGAAGATCCTTCCATAACGGCTCACTAGCATGGTTTCACAATAGTGGAGAAGATACTATTATAGAGTTTTATGATGGAGAGAGAATAGTTGATTTAGGTAGTGGTTCTAGCCCTATTGTTTATGGTAAACGTGTTCTATGGACAACTAGAGAAGACAACTATATTGTATTAAAATTATATAGTAATGGGGCTATAAGGGATCTTGAGAAAGTTGAGACAAACACGTATGATTATGTTGGACTATTTTATGACATGTATGGAGACATTATAGTCTATAGTATTAGTTTGTCAAAAAGACATAGTTATACAATACAGTATATTCTATACGATCTAGGGGCTAATATCAGGGTTAACTTAACTGATCCAATAGAAATCTATAGTGCCTCTAGAATAGCTCAAGCTGGTTTAGGAATACCCTTTGGAGCAATATTTGTTACTGATAAATATGTTGTATGGTCTATGCCTGTAGATGATGATCGTGACTGGGATTGCTCAGATGATGATTTTGAAGTATTTATTGCTAAACCAATATATGGTTTTATAACAGATGGTCATGGACATGGAGTAGGTAATGTAGAGGTAGTTGTTAATTGGAAGGGTAGAGAGTATAGACTGTATAGTGATAGTGATGGATACATATTCTTTAATATAGACGACCCAGACTTCTACATAGGATCTAGTGTTAGGGGAGAGTTAACAGTTATACTTAGGGATCGGTGGGGGTATATTGAAGTCTATGACTGGAGTAGTGATAGAACAAACCCTACAAACTTTACTATAGATTTTAGATTAGATAGAACACCCATAATTATAGATCCATCTACTTCACATATAGTTTCAACAAATACCCATGATCAGAGTAGACTGGATGATCTAATAGCAATATACTATTATACTGAAGAAGCAGTACTCTATGCTGTAGATAAGCTTGGTTTGAGAATGGACTATGGCCTACCTGTTGAGATAAGAGCTTTCAGCCCTACACATGGAACATTCTATAGTAGTAGTTTTATAAATATAGATGAAAGAGATAGTCTATACACATCAATTAATAGACCAGACAATAGGGAATGGCATGAGTTTGGACACCATGTTATGGCCGACTCACTTATTGGTGGTGATAATAGGTTTCCATCAACAGTTATTGACTGGTGGTTTCTATGGGACAGTAATGACGATGGAGTATTCAATCTAACTACTGAAAACTATACAAGTAATAGAGATATAAACCATTGGGGCTACATGAACCCCTCAACAACTGATTCATGGATTGAAGGGTTTGCTGAATTCTACTCACTACTAGTATCAAGTGTTTATGGTGAAGACTCTAGACCAGAACTATATATAAGGGTTAATTTAGAGGAGCCTCATAGAGCATGGGGCTTGTATGAAGAGTTTGCTGTAGCATCACTATTATGGGATCTTGTTGACAGCGGATCTGATACCTATGTTGAATGGGTGTATAGGAATAATAGTCTAGTTGATGTTGTTATAGGAGATCATATATGCATACCTGTTAAGACGCTGTGGAACATGTTTATAGCCTCCAACATCACTACTGTTAAGGACTTGTATGATATGCTTACACCATATAATGTTGACTCTGATGGAAACGGTTTTGGAGATGTTAATGAACTATTTATCCTCCATGGATTCTTTAGAGATACTAAACATTTCCAAGTATATGATATTGGTGAAGAAGTTGGTGTTTCTGGACACAACTATAGTATTAGGAGATACATGCGTTTAGGTAGTGTAGAGAGGTTGGCAGAGGTTAGTGCTAGAGTTGATAGATATTCTCCACCACCAGTACCCAATGGTTCAATAATATATACTAGAGCATTCGATCGGGAGACTGATTTAGAACTAGACAACTATGTATTACTTATAGAGATAGTCTATAATGAACCATATGGTTTCCTAAACTACAACTACACATTATACATAGAACATAGTGGTGAACCCGCACCTATATACCTTCCAGAACTACCCTCTAAAGCATACATATATGTTGTTAAAGAGGGTTATTATAGGAGTGAACCACTTATCATAAACAATAGCTTTTACTGGAATAGAGTGTTAAATGGTTCAAGCTACTTGTTAAACCATAGTTTTACATTAGAGCCTAAGCCAACCTATAACCTATCTTTAAGCCAGAGCTTTATAGAGTGTATTAAAGGAGGTAGTTATAGTATAGACTTGTTAGTAGATAGTCTTAGAAGCTACAACTATAGTGTATACATAGACCTTATAAAACCACAATATATAGAAGCATGGCTATCTAGAGAAGAAGTGAAACCATCAGAAACAATAAAAATAGAGATCACTATACCAGAGGATACACCATCTGGAAATTATACATTATACATAACAAGTTTTGGAGAAGATGGAGAAACACAAACTATAGAGCTGGAAATACTTGTTAAAGAAAACATTACAACAACTACATCAGTAACCAAGACAACAACCACTACAACGCCAATAGAAACCCCATTAACAGAAACCCCAACAACTCAACCAACAACTAGTATACCTACAAACACAACTAAACCAAAAACACAGACAACACCAATATACTACAACATAACATCCACTATAGTACTCATAGCAGTAGCCGCATTAATAGTGATACTAGTAGTTATTGTTAAAGTGAAGAGAGCTAAGCAAAGGTAGTGTAAGTCCTTATGATAGAATAGACTATTTAGTTCATCTTAAGCTTGGAGGAAGAGTTAATAAAGGATTTTGATAGAGTAATACTTATAGTATGATACTGTAGGTATGATACTATGAGTATTGTTATTAAAAGACCATGGCTTGAGGAGTTTTTAAAGAGGAGTGGTAGAAGATTATTGTATGGTAGGAGAAAGACTGGTAAGACGTTTTATGCAAGACTTGTATTGAGAGATTATCAGTATTTTATTGTAAGGAGAGGAGGTGTAGTTTATGACCCCTTTGAAGACCAGTCTTTCGATCTTAGTGCTTTCTTAAGAATATGTAGATCGAGTGATTATATTATAGTTGATGAGTTCCATAGACTTGATCCAAGGTTTTTTGATGCTCTTCAAGCCAGTGTTTGTTGTGAAAATCTTGTTCTTATAACGTCTACTCTCCACTATTATAAAAGGTTTATAGAAGGTAGAGAAGCTCCATTACTAGGCTTGTTTTCTAGTAGGAGAGTTGGTTTAATTACTCCATTAGAGTTATTGAGTTATAGATGGAGTATTGAGAGAGAGGTTCTTTTTAAACACCTTGTATTCTATCAGGAGCCTACATTGATTGGTTGGAGTCTTAAGGATATAGTTTACTCTGGTAGAGAGTTTGCTAGATCACTTGTTGGAGAAGTTCTTGAAGAAGAAGATTATGTGTATACACGTAGGTTTAATGCTATACTTGGAGCTATAGCTTGTGGTAGGAATAAGCTTTCTGAAATAGCTATGTACTTGTATTCTAGAGGATTACTTGATAAACCAAGTACATCTCTTATAACAAAATATATAGATATAATGGTTAAAACAGGGTTGCTTGAAAGAATTGAAGTATGGGGTAGGAGGAGGAAGAGCATCTATAGACACGTATCACCACTTACAGAAACCATATACTATCTAGACACACGCTATGGATTCTATGATATAGATCTTGAATGGGGTTTTATAGAGAAGGCTCTAAACAACATTATACCATTACTTATAGAGAAATTTATAGAGAGACTGTTAGCTGAACTCTATGGTTTAAAACCTGTAAAGATACTGGAGCCAGAGATAGATATAGCCCTTGTAGAGTATAAGCAATTAAGGATAGTGGCTGAAGTAAAATGGGTAAACAAGCTTTCTAAAAGAGAAGTACTAAAGATTGAAGAGAAACTAAATAGATTCCCAGAAACAAGAAAGATACTTATAGTACCAGATCAAAGCATAGTACCAGAAACATCGCTAGAGGTATGGGATATAGAAAAAATTATGAAGCTATCTAGTAGAAAACAGAGAAACCTTGGTTAGCGTAAATTTAGAGATCCTAATTGATTGTTAGGATAGTTGTCTAGACTATTTTCATTATAGCATCCACGATCTTTTTATAGCCGGTACATCTACATAGATTCCCTTCTAGTGCTTTCAACACTGTTTCTCTATCTAGTCTCTTATACTTCTTTAGTAGAGCATAGGCTGTTATTAGAAAGCCTGGTGTACAGTAGCCGCATTGTATAGCTCCATTTTCTATAAAGCTATAGATGAGTTTCTTAAATAATTCATCATTTCTTAAACCCTCTATAGTATCGACTCTATGTCCATCAACTTGGACTGTTAGGATCATGCATGAGTACACTGGTTCACCATCCAATAGTACTGTACAAACACCGCACTCACCACGTTCACAACCACGTTTAACACTCTTTAAACCAAACCTATACCTTAGTGTATCCAATAGTATCTCATTAACTTCTACATCAGCTTCTACACGTTCTCCATTAAGTATGAATTTTACAAGAACCATCCCATCTACACCCCCAGATCAAGCCCTATTCTCTTAAGAGATCTTAGAATAGAATCTCTTGTTAATACAATAGATAGTTCTCTACGATAACTAGCTGAACCACGTACATCAGTTATAGGTGATATATCCTCTACAACACTTTTTGAAGCATCCTCTATAGCCTCTATAGAAACCTCTCTACCAACAAGAGCTTTCTCAACACTAAGTGAACGAACTGGTTTTGGAGCAACAGACCCTAGTGCAACTCTTACATCACTAAAGACCCCGTCAACAACCTTAACCATTGATGCAACAGATGCAATTGATAGTGTGAAAGAGCTTCTCCTACCAAACTTAATATAAGAGTATCCATAGCCTATAGGCACAGGTACAATGATCTCTTTAAGAACCTCGTTCTTCTCTAAAACAGTCTCTCTAGGACCTTTAAAGAACTCTCTTACATCAACAACTCTCTCACCATTAACACTAGCTAGTCTAAGCTTTGCATCAAGAACTAGTAGTGGTGGTGCTGTATCAGCTGCTGGTGAAGCATTACACAAGTTACCACCAATAGTTGCTCTACACCTTATCTGCCAACTAGCCATACTATATACTGCTTCATACAATATAGGGATCTTTTCATATATAGTGCTTGTATCTAAGAGCTTCTGCAACCTAGTTAATGCTCCAATCCTTACAGTATCTCCTTCATCAATAATGTAGTCTAGTTCCTTAACCCCATTAATATCAACAACATTCTCAACCCTATACCTTCTAATTCTTAAATCTATAAGCAAGTCTGTACCGCCAGCCAAGATCTTGTAATCCTCTAGTCTATCAATAAGCTCTAACAACTCATCTAGAGATCCAGGTCTATAGTATTTGAATCTAGGTAGACTATAGAACATACCATCTACCCCTCCCAAACTAGTCTATAGACATTCTCTGGTGTAAGAGGTAGTTCAAGAACAGGCTTACCTATAGCATGTGATACAGCATTAGCTATTGCTGCTGGCAGTGGGATAAAAGCCATTTCACCAACACCTTTAGCTCCAAATGGACCATACTTAAACAAGTCCTCTACATAAACTGGTTTCTCAATACTAACTGGTGAATCCATAGTTGTCGGTATTACATAGTCTGATAGATTAGCATTAACAATCTCACCCTTACTGCTAAACCGTAGTTCCTCCATTAAAACATAGCCTATACCCTGTAGTATAGCTCCCTCAACCTGGCCTTCAACTTGCTGTGGATTAATAATCCTCCCAGCAGCTAATCCAGGCCATGCTTTAACAACTCTAACACGTCCAGTCCATGTATCAACCTCTACAAGTACAGCTAGTGCTACAAAACTATAAGCTGGATAAGCATGTCCTTGGCCAACCTCATTGTCAAAACTACCTTTTGGTAGGAAGAAGTATCCCGTAGCACTAAGATCTATACCTTTCTCATAGGCTTTAGCAATTAGCTCTCTCCAAGATAACTCTCTACCTCTAACACCCTCAGCATAGACTCTACCATCTCTTATAACAACCTTGTCTAGCGTTGTACCAAGTAGGTCTGCTGCAAAACGGTTTAGTCTTTCACGTAGCTTAGCAGCTGCTACAAGAACACCTATAGCACCAATACTTGTACCACGTGAGGCATGTGTTGCTCCAGTATCTGGTGCATCGCTTACACCAAAAACTATGTTTATAAGCTCCAAGGGTGCTCCAAGAACTTCTGCAACAATCTGTCTATGACTACTAGTTGGAGAGCCCTGTCCGATCTCAACTATACCAGTATAGACTGTTACAGAGCCGTCTCTATCAATCTTTATATAAGCATTACTCCAATCAGGTACTCCACGACTAGTACTAATACCATGCCATGCAACACCTATACCTAGTCCACGTCTAAACCTCCTACTCCTCCTATTCCACTCTTCAACCTCACTCCTAACCCTACTCCAACCCATAGTCTTGGCTAACTTGTCAACCATATCAGCTACACCTACAGAATCCTCAAGTCTCTGACCAGTAATAGTCTCCATACCAGGTCTAAGCAAGTTCTTAAGCCTAAGCTCCACTGGATCCATCCCTAGTCTACGGGCTATTTCATCAAGCTGTCTCTCAACAGCAAACTGGATTGATGGATTGCCGAATCCACGGAAACTACCTTGTGGAACCTTGTTAGTATAGACACAGTATCCATCAACCCAGGCGTTGGGTACATAGTATGGTCCAGAAGCATGGACTGTAGCTCTCCATAGTATGAATGGTCCACGGTTAGTATATGCTCCAGTGTCATGGATTATCCTAACCTTAATAGCTTTAAGTAGTCCATCACTTGATACACCAGTCTTATACTCTATAACTGTTGCTTCACGTTTAGGGTGGATCCTTATAGACTCTTCACGTGAGTACATTAGGAAAGCTGGTTTACCCGTCAAATAGGCTACTAGTGCTGCTTTAGCCGCAACCAGTGGGCCTTCATCATCCTTACCTCCAAATGCACCTCCAATATATGGTGATATAATCCTGATCTTGGAAGCAGGTATACCTAGTACACGTGATACTATACGTTGTGCTAGATGAGGGTATTGTGCACAAGATACTACTGTAACCCTACCCTCTATATCTGGGAGAGCTAGTGCAGCTTCTGGTTCTAGATAAGCATGTTCTTGATGATGTGTACGATAGGTGTTCTCTACAACAAGATCCGATCCACTAAACCCTTTCTCAATATCACCACGTCTAAGCTTTGTATGGAAGGCTATATTAGAACCAAGTTCCTCATGTACTAGTACATCTTTCCTCTCAAGAGCATCAAGTGGGTCGAGTAGTATTGGTAGAGGCTTATACTTCACCCTAACTTCCTCAACAGCCTTGAAAGCATCATCTATATCCCATGCAGCTACAAGTGCTACTGTCTCACCATGATACCTAACCTTACCTTCAGCAAGTAGAGGCTGGTCTGGTAGAGCGTAGCCTACTTGGTTTTCACCAGGTATGTCTCTATAGGTAAATACACCTACAACACTTGGTATCTTGGCTGCACTACTATAGTCTATACCCTCAATCAGTGCATGAGCTTCACAACTAAGTACTTGTTTAATAAAGAGCATTCTACCAGGCTCGAAATAGTCTTCTAAAAACCTTGCTTTACCAAACGCTTTCTCTAATGAATCACTACGTGCTATACTCTTACCAACAACAATGTATTCTCTAGCTTGAAGCCATTTACTAATAAGCTCATACGGGTCTTCTATAGACATGGTTACCACACAAGAACTACTTCCACAAGATAGTAGTAAGTGTAGGTTATTGGAAATAAATCTTAGTGTAGTTCTAGATTAGAATACTCTCTATACCTTATAGGAGCTATAAACGTGCCGAGAGGCTTCTCAATAAACAATTCATTATCGTATACTACATGTCCTCTTAAAACAACTTTCTTCACAACACCTCTAACCCTCCATCCATGGAATGGTGTATACTTGTGTTTAGAGTGTAGTCTATCTTTATCAATAACTGTCTCTCCATTAGGATCAACTATCACTAGATCGCCGTCACAGCCGGGGTAGAGACATCCTTTCTTAGGATATATCTTAAATAGTTTAGCAGGGTTTTCTGACAACAACTTAGGTATCATAGTTAGTTCTAGTCTACCCTTTAAAGCCTGGTCAAGCATTAGTGGTAGAAGTGTTGCTACACCAGGGAATCCTCCAGGAGCACTCCATATATCACGCTGTTTCTCTTCTAGAGTGTGTGGTGCATGATCTGAGCCTATAAGTGTCAATACTCCCTCCTTAACAGCTCTCCATAAACACTCTCTATGCTTAGGCTCTCTTATAGGAGGGTTTACCTTGATTAATGTACCGTATCTACTATAGTCTCTAGAGTCTAGTAGTAGGTAATGCGGGTTTGTTTCACCAGTTATTCTAACACCTTCTCTCTGAGCATTCTCTATAGCACCTACTGCTTCACATGATGATACATGTACTATGTGTATGGGTGCACGAGTGTGTTTAGCTATTGTAGAGAGCTTCTTAATAGCTACTTCTTCACAAACTGGTGGACGAGCATCCATATGTGCCTCTGGATCAACTCTACCACTAGCTCTAACTCTCTCAGTAAAGTACTCGACAAGACTCCATTCTTCAGCATGGAAAGCTAGTACTACATCCATTCTAGATGCTTTAACCATAGCCCCGTATAGTGTAGGTGTTGATGGAGCTGGTATGTTTCCAGTAGTTGGTCCAAGAAATATCTTAAAACCAATAACACCAGCTTCTACAAGTGGTTCAAAACTATCAAGGTTGCTATCATGTATTACACCATAGAGGCCAAAGTCTACAAAAGCCTTTTGTTCAAGAAGCCTCTTCTTCTCATAAAACCTTTCAACACTATCAACTGGCGGCAACGTGTTAGGCATTTCAAGAACTGTTGTAACACCACCAGATAATGCATCTAGAGAACCTCTACGGAAATCATCCTTATACTCAAGACCAGGCTCTCTCATATGAACATGGTGGTCTACAACACCTGGTAGTACAAGCATACCACTAGCATCAACAACATCTACACCATCAGCTTCTAAACACTTACCAACAGCACTTACAATACCGTCTTCAACAAGTATGTCTCCCTCAACAATACCCCATGGATAAACTATATACCCGTTCCTAACAAGTATACTGGACAAAGAGTCTACACCTAATAGAATTCTTAGTAGACAACTATTCTTTAAATTAAACCCTCTAGTTCAACAATATATTGTCTAGAACTCTAGAAAGCTAAATATCTAGAGGAGCTAGTGAAGGTGTTGTAGTTTATGAAACCGTTTCCCAACTTCTTTTAAAGCTTCTAACTCACTAATCCTTCTTAACTCTCGATTAAACGATAGATTGTCTAATAATTCCTCTAGGATCTTATATATGTCCTCTAACTCTCTATCACCCATACTCGACATAGTCCATCAATCCAGCTTATCTAATACACTAGGGCTTACATTTTTACTGTACTGTTTAAGCTTTATATGGAGAGTTCTATGAGTAGAGCATATATTTGGTAGTTATCTAAGTTTACTTTTGCATATGTTAATCCCTACTCTATAGCTTAAGAGAGTTCTTAGGGTGGGTAGCTATAGTAGGGTATAGGTTTATTGGTAAGAGGATTCCTAGACATGATGGACTGGCTAAGGCTACTGGTAGGCTGAGATATGCTAGTGATATAGTGTTTCCAGACATGCTTATTGGTAGGATTCTTAAAAGTCCTTACCCGCATGCCCTTGTCAAGAGTATTGATACAAGTAATGTACACAGATATGATGCTATAGCTGTTACTCCATGGGATGTACCTAGAGTAAAGTTTAATCCACGTCTTGTTAGTACAGAAGACGCTACCTATATGGATTGGGAGATACTAACCGATCACCCACGGTTTGTTGGAGAGTATGTAGCTGCTGTTGCCGCTCCATCAGAGTATCTTGCTCAGAAAGCTCTAGAGGCATTAAGGGTTGAGTGGGAGCCTCTACCATTTATACTAGATCCTTTTAAATCTATGGAGGATGATGCTCCAGCTGTTCATAGAGAGATCATTGTTAATGGTAGGAGGGTTATTGTTGAAAAGAATATTGCTTGTAGATACGATTATGTAGAGGGTAATCCTGATAAGGCTTTTATGGAAGCAGATGTTGTTATTGAGAGAACATTCCATAGTAACCGTAGATACCATATACAGCTTGAGCCCAAGACTGTTGTTGTTAAACCAGAAGTTGGTGGAGGACTAACTATATGGACTACTACACAGACCATACATAACACCCGTATACTTGTATCAAAGGTATTCAATATACCGTTGAGCAGGGTTAATGTTGTTAAGATACCTATTGGTGGAAGCTTTGGATCAAGTATACAGACTAACCCAGTTGTACTAGTAGCTGTAGCACTTGCCTTAAAATCTGGAAAGCCAGTGAAGATCAGTTTAACACGTGAAGAAGATATGTATGAACACTGTAGCTACGAGATGATTATGAGGATAAAAGCTGGTGCTAAGAGGGATGGAACACTAGTTGCTGGAGAGTTTGAGAACATCATGGATATTGGTGCACACCAGATCCAGGCATACCCACTACTAGGTGTTGCTCTAGGATGGTTTGTATCCCTCTACAAGTGGAGGAATATAAGGTATCGTGGAATAGCTGTCTATACTAACAAAGTTCCATGCTGTGCTATGCGTGGTTTTGGAAACCCACAGGTTACATGGGCTGTTGAAACAATAGTTGATGAACTAGCTGAAGAACTTGGTATAGACCCTATAGAGTTTCGTCTTAAAAACTATGTTGGATACGGAGATCTATTCTGGGGTCAGGGGCCTACAGTTAGATCTATTGTTAGAAGTGATGGTGTTCCAGAACTACTACGTAAGGGTGCGGAACTTATTGGTTGGAGAGAGCGTGGTAGACCAGGGGATAAGAGGAGTAGGTTTAGGATAGGTGTTGGTGTTGGACGTGGTTTCCATACTAGTGGTGCTGGAGGTCCATTGTCTGGCTCTGTAATCGACTATACTGGTGTTATATTGAAGCTTAATGAGGATGGTACACTAGACTATATAACTGCTCTCCAAGACCAGGGCGGGGGTACTCTTGATGCTCATGCTAAGATTATTGCTGAAGAACTATGTGTACCAGTTGAGAGGATTAATATTGTATGGAGTGATACCTATACAACACTATATGATGTATGTACACATGCTTCTCGTGGAGTATTTGTTGGAGGTGAAGCTGCTCATAGAGCTGCTCGTCTCCTTAAACAGAAGATTCTTGAGTATGCTATGCACTTGATTGGAGGTGTAGCTACTCCAGATGGTTTGAGAATGGAGTATGATGAGAAGCTTGGTGATACAGTTATATATGTTGAAGGTAGTCCTGAGAAACGGGTTACTCTTAGAGAACTAGCCTATACTCTATGGCAGCGTAACTGGGGTACACTATCTGTATCGTTATCCTATCGTGCACCAGTTGCTCCACCAGCTTATACAGTATTCTTTGTAAAAGTACTTGTTGATACATGGACTGGTGTTGTTAAGCCTTTAGAAGTTGTAGCTGGTGTTGACTGTGGTACTGTTGTTAATCCAGAACTTGCTGAAGGACAGGTTCATGGAGGATTTGCTATGGGATGGTCTATGGCTATTCTAGAAAACACATTCTATGATCCGGGGACTGGAGAGCTTGTTAATAAGGGGTTTATAACTGATTATAAGATCCCTACTACCCAAGACCTCCCTGACCCAGGTAAGTTTAAGGTATTATTTGCTAATACCAGGGAGCCTATGGGTCCATTTGGTGCTAAAGGTCTTGGTGAAGCAGCTACTAACCCTGTTGCTGCAGCAGTTGCTAATGCTATCTACAACGCTATTGGTATTCGTTTCTACAAACTCCCTATAACACCAGAGGATATTCTTAAAGCTCTTAAGGAGAGGGAGGGAGGATAGTTTATGTCTAGAGGGAGAGTTGATCTAAACTACTTTAATACACATATAATACCTTGTAGGTACGAATACTATGAACCAAGGAGTTTAGATGAAGCTATCAAGTTACTTGACAAACTTGGTTCTAAAGCTAAAGTATTGGCCGGTGGTACAGACTTAATTGTATCTATGAAGAAGAGAGAGGTAGAGCCTAAATATATTATCAATCTTAAACGCATACCCGGTTTAGACATGGTTACTGATTATGGAGATTATTTATCTATTGGAGCACTAGCTAGACTAAGTGTTTTAGAGAAAAACCCTATTATTAGAGAGAAGTTTACAGCACTCTATGAAGCATTAAAGTCTATGGCTAGTCCTCAAGTAAGGAATATGGCTACTATTGGCGGTAACTTGTGTAATGCTTCACCAGCAGCTGATACAGCACCACCACTACTAGTCTTTAACACTAAGCTTAGAATAGTAGGTTCTAGTGGTGAGAGAGTCATACCTATTAATGAGTTCTTCCTTGGACCTAAGAGGACTGTTCTAGAGTATAATGAGTTGCTTAAAGAGATTATCTTACCGTATCCTAGTGGTTTCTATGGCTCTTGTTTTATAAAGATCTCTCGTACATCAATGGATCTTGCTAAAGCTAGCGTTGCCGTAAAGATCGTTGTTGACCGTGTTGGTGTTATTGAGGATGTAGCTATTGGTCTTGGAGCTGTTGCTCCTAAGCCTATCCGTGCATATAGTGTTGAGGATTATCTTAGAGGTAGGAGGTTTAGTGAAGAAGCTGCTTTAGAGGCTTCAAAGCTTGTAGTAAACGATATCTCTCCAATAACTGATATAAGGTCTACTGCTGAGTACCGTAGACATGTATCTATTGTAATTACTTTTGACGCTCTTGTTAAGGCTTTTAAGAGAGCTAGAGGGGTGTTTGGATGAGGATCTGTTTTAGACTTAATGGTAGGTTTGTAGAGGTTGATGTAGAGCCTAATGAGCTATTGATCAATGTGTTACGTGATAAGCTTGGTGTAACTAGTGTTAAGTATGGCTGTGGTATTGGTGAGTGTGGAGCATGTACAGTACTTGTTGATGGAGAGCCAGTGCTGCCATGTCTTACACTAGCAGTTGATGTTAATGGTAGAGACGTTGTTACTGTTGAAGGATTATCTGGTAGAGTTTACGAGGTTTTAAAGAAGGCTCTTCTTGAGGAAGGAGCTATTCAGTGTGGATACTGTACTCCAGGGTTTATAGTTATGGCTTATAAGTTGTTGAAAGAAAAGCCTTGTCTAACTATTGATGATGCTAGAGAGTTTCTACGTGGAAACCTATGTAGGTGTACAGGCTATGTTAATATATTGAAGGCTATTCTTAGAGCTTCTAAAGAACTTTGTAGTAAACAACACTAGCCTCTTAAACCAAGTGTTTTTCCTAAAGCTTTACACTTATTTACTACTCTACCTCTATTTTATAGTAATGTAATAGTCTTTCTATAGATACTATGGTGGTTGACCGGGTTTGACTAGACTTAAGGGTATGGATATACTGTCTGCTAAACAGTTTAGCCGTAGTGATGTTATGGAGCTTTTTATGGTTGCTGAAGAGTTGAGGAGAGAGTTTAGTGGAAAGAAGGTTCTTGAATACGCACGTGGTAGGGTTATGGCTACTGTTTTCCTAGAGCCTAGTACTCGTACTAAACTTAGTTTCCAGTTTGCTATGAAGCGTCTTGGAGGCGATGTTATTGATTTTGATGTATCAACTTCTAGCTTGGTTAAGGGTGAGACTGATGTTGATACACTAAGGATTATAGATGGCTATAGTCCAGATGTTATTGTGTTACGCCAGAAGAAGCCGGGGTTTCCAGATGAGGTTAAGGATATTATTGATGCTCCTATAATTAATGCTGGCGATGGATGGAATGAGCATCCAACACAAGCTCTTCTAGACGTTTATACTATTTGGAGAGAGCTAGGATATGTTGATGGGATCACTATTGGTATTATGGGTGATCTAAGGTATGGGCGTACGCCAAGCAGTCTCTCATACCTATTATCAAAATTCAGTAACATAAAGATATACTATATAGCTCCAAAACCACTACAGATTAGAGATGAAGTAGTAGAGTATGTGAGAGGTAGAGTAGAGTATAGGCTTGTAGAAAATGTTGAAGAAGTTATTGAAGAACTGGATGTACTATACGTCACTAGGCTTCAGAAAGAGAGATTGCCTGATCCAAGTATTTATGAGAAGCTTAAGGGTAGCTACTGTATAACAAAGAATATGTTGATGAAGCATAAGAAGATACCAATTATAATGCATCCATTACCACGTACATGGGAACTAGACACTAGTGTAGACACTCTACCACAAGCTAAATACTTCCAACAAGCACAAAACGGTCTATACATAAGAGCAGCATTAATAAAGGAGGTACTTGTTATCTAAAGTCAGTATAGAGTAGATCTAATAGCTTTACACGTAATGTTTAAGTTATATATAGTATAATTGTAGAATCTTATAATGTGTTGGGTGATGTTGAGGAAGAAGGTGGTTTTTGTAGTTACAGTTGTAGCTATTGTAATTCTTATAGCTTTATCAAGAACAGGTATTCTGCAGATGTTCTTTAGAGAAGCTGGTATATTTAGTAGTTCTAGTGAGAAGGCTGTATATAGTGTTTATAATAGATTGAATGAGATTAGGAGGGAGTTTAGAGTTCCAGAAGTAAAGCTTTTAGATCAAGGTATTGCCCAGAAGAGAGCTGATGACATGGTTAAGAATAGGTATTTTGGACACTGTGGTTTAGATGGAATATACCCTTACTACTACTATACATCATATGGTGGTGTCTACGCTTTTGAAGAGAATCTAGGGTATGTAGAATACTCTGGCCCTGGTTCACGTATAGACCCTGTTAGCGATGCAGTATCTAGTCTTGAAGAAATGGTTTATAATGATGCTGAGAGTGGTTGGAGGCATAGAGATTCGATACTAGACCCTACTAACAACTATGTTGATATAGGTGTTTCATGGGTTGAGGGAGACGACTATGCTGTACTAGTACTAGTTATCTATATGGAGAAGGTGTGGGTTGAATGGATTGAAGAACCATCTATAACAAATAATACATTCCATGCTAGGGGGAGGTTTACTGTAAACACTTCTATAGATAGTGTCTATATCTACTTCCAGCCAATCACTCCTAGGAGGGAGAACAAGTATGACATAATGTTTACTATGACATGCGCTTCATACGGTCTAGGTAATGTAGAGTATATTGTTGTACCTGAGGAGAAGCAGAAATACTATATAGAATCATATGTTTTAACACCAATAAAGTGGGTTGATGATAGGGGCTATTTTGA
>CAYZRH010000006.1:0-55279 GCA_964480805.1 uncultured Desulfurococcaceae archaeon | reverse complement strand
TATCTAAATAGCTAACACTACATAATATACTCTTACACAACTTAGTATAGAGATCCAAATAACCATCTATACCTTAAACACCATGTATATACTATGACTATAGAAATAGTATTTACCAAAACATTTTATGTTAAGCTTATTTTATCTATAGTAGTGTAACTAGATCTGTAGTAGTCTAGTCTATGTATTGGCGGATACTTCATGGATAGCGTTGGAATAGTTTATGGAGCTTATGTTCTTGTTTTAGAGATTACTAGTGATCTTTGTATTAGAGTTGGTAGTTTAGGTTTCATGTGTTTCCCTAGAGGATTCTACTTTTATGTTGGTAGTGCTTGTGGTTCTGGAGGTGTTATGGCTAGAGTTAGGCGTCATCTTAGGAGAGAGAAGCGTGTTTTTTGGCATATAGACTATCTCACTATTCATAAAGATGTTTTTGTAAAGGCTTTCCTTGTTATTCCTAGTGATTGTAGTGTTGATTATGAGACAATTGTATCGAATGTATTGTTGAGACATTTTCCAATTGCTTGTAAAGGTTTTGGTTCTAGTGATAAAAGTGATATAAGCCATCTATTCAGATGTCCGCATTATAGCTTAGATAAGTGTATTAATGTCTTGTATAGTGTATTGAGAGAAAATGATTTAACAGTAAGAATATATTATACAACAGATTTATATACCAGCTAGTATAGATAGAGAACCAAGTACAAAACCTAATACGTAGGAGTCGAAACCTGAAATGTCTAAATCTCCGGGTAAGAAAACTCTTATTATAAACCTTAAACCAAACCAAGAAAACATACATATAGTAGCTAGAGTGCTTGAAACACAGCCGCCACATGTAATACAGACAAGGAGGGGGACACGTACAATAAGTAATGCAGTACTTGGAGATGAGAGCGGGCGAGTAAAGACAACACTCTGGGGTCGTAAAGCTGGTTCACTTAAAGAAGGGCAAGTTGTTGAAGTATCTGGTGCTTGGACAACTAGTTTTCGTGGTGAAGTACAGCTTAATATTGGCTCTCAAACAAGTGTTGAAGAAGTTGATGACAGCTCCGTGCCACCTAAAGGAGAAATCCCCAATAAATCCCCTAAAGCACCTATGGGGATGCAGTATGGAGGAGGCTATAGAGGCTCTCGTAGAAGGTCTTGGAGGTAACTCATAGCATGTCTTCTAGTGGGAATTCTGTAGAGCTATTTGAAAGGGTTAAAGAAGATATACCTGAGAGACAAGGGCGTTTCCTTGGTGAAGAGAAGGATCGTTTCTATATAGCTCTCAGTCCTGAAGAAGTTTATGAGCTTAGTCCTTTAGCATACTATGTATGGCTCTTATGTGATGGTGAACACAGTGTTGGAGATCTTGCTACAAAGATGAGCAGCGATCTTGGACTAGGTGTTGAAGAGGTTATAGAGCCATTAATGATCGCTCTTAATGGTTTAACAAGTGTGAGCCTAGTTGTCATAAAGAAGAAGACATCTGTATAACCCAGAAGATTTTTATAGAAACTATATAAACCCTCTTTAAAGGAGGGGCTAAGATAAAGGCTATAGGGTAGGTATCTCTATGAGAGCTACATGTAAGACTGGTAGAAGGGATTTGCTTGATATAATAGCTGGTATTATTAGTACTAGAAATGTTAGCGATACTAAGAAACATTATCGTAGATATGTAGACTTACTTGTTGAGAAAGACGTTATACGTGTTAGAGGCGACCGTATACTAGTTAGTGAGAAAGGTAGGGTTCTTGCTGAGAAGATTAAGTTGTTAAAGAATATTGTTGAAGGTAGTGTTGTTGTTAGACCACGTGATTATAGAGTTAAACATATTGACCCATACACGTTTAGAGAAACCTACATAGGCTTCCTTAGTGGTGGTAAAGCACGTAGTAAATACGATATAATAGCATGTATACTAGCATGTGGGTTAAAGGGGTCAAGCCGTGTACATATACTAGAGACATGTAGTCTAAATACTGTACAATTTAGAAAGTATATGAAGATACTCTTATTAAAGAAGATGATTCGTTTAAGAAAGCTTCCTTGTGGTAGAGCTGTTATTGAAACAATGGATCTTGGTAGGAAGTATCTTGACAACTACACTCACATAATAGACTTATTAAAGAAGTAGATAAACTATATTAAATGTTTCTTAAATTCTCTATAGTTAATGGAGGAACCCAATGTTATCAAGGAAGTACCTAGTTATTGGATTAATACTTATAGTAATGGTTAGCTCTAACTTAGTAGTAATAGGTTTTTGTAGGAATGAGACAACTATTAAGCCTTATGCTTACTTAGAAGTCGTTATTGGCGGGAATATAACTAATGCTGGTGAAGAGCTTGTCTATATTAATGAGACAGATCTACTGGTGTTTGATTACCCATTTAATACTAGTTCTCAAGAAGTTCTATCTACAGAAGTTTATTTTGAAAACAGCCTTATT
The DNA here is from genome assembly GCA_964480805.1 of uncultured Desulfurococcaceae archaeon. Lineage (GTDB taxonomy): Archaea > Thermoproteota > Thermoprotei_A > Sulfolobales > Desulfurococcaceae > CAYZRH01. Next base: position 52,838 of record CAYZRH010000006.1, on the reverse strand, counting down.
GACTACTATATAGATACTGATGATGAAGGAAACTATAGAGTTGTAGGTAATATTAGTGGTTTTGAAAGAGACTATATAGGTGTTAATGAAACTGTTTCAGCAACGGCTGTCTATAGAGTGTTTGTTAACATGAGCACTAGATCTAGTGAAATAGCTGGTCTTAGTCTTGAGAATGCTGGTAACTGGAGTGATGTCTTTGTTGAAGAAGATGTTCTTGTTGAAGAAACTGGTTTATGGAACTATAGTAACCCTCTTGTAAAGCTTTTAAGTAAGTATATTAGGTCTAGGCATAACACTAGCCCGCTTGACTACCTACTTGGAGTACTTGACTGGGTTGACGATAATGTAGAGTATGTTGTTAGAGTACCTGCACGGCATCCATGGGAGGTTATTGCTTATAGAGAAGGAGATTGTGATGACCAGTCAAATCTTGTTATAACACTACTGCGTGGAGCAGGTATACCATCATATCTAGAGATTGGGCTAGTTTATCTAGATAGGTCTTTAAAATACTTAAACAAGCCAGGATATAATACAACGATTGAAGCTGCTAATGGTTATCTAACATATCATTTTATTGGCGGAGGCGCTCATGGATGGATGGTGGCCTATATACCTCCATGGGGTTATATAAGGATTGACTTAACATTTGCACGTGGAGGGCTTAACCATATAAGGAGTGCAGCATACTATGGTTTAAACGGTTTTGTTCCAACAGTAGTTCTTACTAAAGTTAAGAAGAGGGATTATGTAGAGTCTTCTACAAAGTTTATTGAAGAAGTTCAGGAGAAGAAGCTTATATATAATATAGTTGTCTATATGAGAGAAACTGATTAGAGACTTAGTGTAAAATCACTATATAGGGATGACCGGTGACTCCAGTTCAGAGGATTTATTGTCCTATGAAGAAACTCCACCCCTAAGAGACCAATAAACTATTTTATTGCAAGTAGTCTTGTTATACGGTTATACTCGTCCTCTATGAGCCCTATGATGTCATGTACATGTACTCTTATAAAGTGCAGGTATAGACCACGTCTTGTAAACGGTCCTTTACCACATATGTTGCATCTAAGTAGTCCATTCCTTACAGTAATGATCTCTCCTGCTACACGGTTAACGGCCTCTCTCATTACAGGGTATAGCACTGATCCTGTAAGCCTCCTAAGATCTATCTCGTCAACTGGTAGTCCAACAGCTTTTCTAGCAACGTATTTTACAATTCTAGAGCTTACTATACCTATAGTTGACAATACCTTATCCCTCCTATTTCATAATTGTTTAAGTAGATGGATTTAAATTGTTGGCTCTATAACACTGTATTATAGCATAGATGTTGTAGCCAGGAGGCGATCTATTCTTAGATGAGTTTTTATATCTCAAACATCTATTGTAGTTTCTGTGTAATACCTGTCTTGATTAAAGAGCGATCTATGGTGTCCTTGGTTGAGCCGTGAACCAGTGTTTATAGTTGGTGTAGGCTTTACACCTATTGGTAGATGGTTTAACCGTAGTGCTAGAGACTTGTTTTCAGAAGCAATGATTAAGGCTATAGAGGATGCAGGTGGTTTAAAGCCTAAAGCACTAGTTGTTGGAAACATGGCATCTTCTACACTCATGGAACAGGATAGTCTTGCAGCACTCATGGCTGACTATAGTGGTTTACGTGGTATACCAGCTTTCAAAGTAGAGGCTGCATGTGGTAGTGGTGGTGCAGCAGTATATGCTGGCTATAGCCTTGTATCATCTGGTCTTGCTGATGTAGTTGCTGTTGGCGGTGTTGAGAAGCTTACAGAAAAGCCTACAGCTGATACTACACATGCTCTAGCACTAGCAGCTGATCGTGAGTACGAGGTTTTCTATGGAACAAGCTTTACTGGTTTAAACGCTCTTATAACGAGACTCTATATGAACAAGTATGGTTATACACATGAGGATCTAGCTTACTGGGCTCTACGTATGCATGAATATGCTTCCTACAACCCCTATGCACAATTGCGTAAGAAGACTAGCTTAGAAGTTATTCTTAAAAGCCCTGTTATAGCTGATCCTATAAGGTTGTTTGACTGCAGCCCAATTGGTGATGGAGCTGCTGTAGTAATTCTTGTACGTGGTGAAGAGAGGGCTAGAGAAGTTGCTAAAGCTACTGGCCGTGATGTATTGGTTGAGATAGCTGGTGTTGGTGTTGCAACAGATAGTGTTGACCTTGGTAGTAGAGAGGACTTACTTACACTAAAGTCTACTAGACTAGCTTCTAGACAAGCATATAGCATGGCCGGTGTTGATGCAGGAGATATAGACTATGCTGAAGTCCATGACGCATTCCATATAACAGGGTATCTAGCACTAGAGGATCTAGGCTTTACTGGTAAGGGTGAAGCAGCTCGTGTTTGGAGAGAGGGGAGGTTTGTTAAGGGAGACAAGCCTGAGATAAACTTTAGTGGCGGTCTTAAAGCACGTGGACACCCTGTTGGAGCTACTGGTGTATACCAAGTTGCTGAAGTTGCTATGCAGATTCGTGGAGACTATCCGGGCTATAAAGCTAGTGATCCAGAGATCGGTTTAGCACATAACCTTGGCGGTGTAGCTACTTATACATCTATTGTTGTCTTACGTAGGAGGAGGTAGTGGTTTGAGTATAGAGTATCGTAGTCTTGAAGAACTCTATGAAGAACTGGAGAAGCTTAGAGAGAAGTGTCTTGAAGGCGGTGGGTTGGAGAGGATTAGAGTACAGCATGAGAAGGGTAAGTTTACTGCTCGTGAACGCTTAGCTAAGTTGCTCGACCAGGGTAGTTTCCATGAACTAGGCTGGGTTATGACAACAAGGTCTAGGTATTATGAAGAACTTGGTATTGATTTTAAGAAAGCTAAGTATCTTGGAGACGGAGTTGTTATTGGTTTTGGTAAGATAGGTGGTAGATTAGTCTATGTTTTTGCCCAGGACTTCACTGTTATGGGTGGTAGCATAGGTGAAGCTCATGGAGAGAAGATTGCCCGTATTATAGAGATGGCGGTTGAGAACCAGGCACCAGTTATTGGTTTATGGGATAGTGGTGGTGCTAGGATACAGGAGGGTGTTGCTAGTCTTCATGTAGCTGGTAGGATATTTGCTGCAAACTCTAGAGCTAGCGGTATCATACCACAGATAAGCCTTATACTAGGACCTTGTGCTGGTGCTGCAAGCTATAGCCCTGCATTAACAGACTTTATTATAATGACTAAGAGTTCATACATGTTTATAACTGGCCCACAAGTTGTGAAAGCAGCTCTTGGAATAGATGTAACTTTTGAAGAACTAGGCGGTGCACACATACATGCTAGTGAAAGCGGTGTAGCCCACTTTGTTACAGAAGATGAAGATACTGCTTTCCGTCTTACAAGGAAGTTGTTGAGCTACCTACCATCAAATAATAATGAGGAGCCTCCATACCTTGACACAGGTGATCCATGGGATAGGGGTTTAGCTGAACTAGACACTACTATACCAAGCGATCCTATGAAGCCTTTTGACGTACACAATGTCATCTATAGTCTTGTAGATAATGGAGACTTTCTTGAAGTACAGCCTGACTACGCTAGATCAGCTGTTATAGGGTTTGGACGTATAGGCGGGTTTGTTGTAGGAATTGTAGCTAACCAGCCTAGTGTAAATGCTGGTGTTATAGATATTGATGCTAGTGATAAGATAGCTAGGTTTGTACGCTTCCTAGACGCTTTCAACATACCAATAATAACACTTGTAGACACACCAGGTTTCATGCCGGGTATTGACCAAGAGCATGGAGGTATTATAAGGCATGGTGCTAAGATACTCTATGCCTACTCAACTGCTACTGTACCAAAGATAACAGTTATTATGAGGAAAGCCTATGGTGGAGCATACATAGCTATGGGAAGCCGCAGTCTTGGAGCAGACATAACATATGCATGGCCTATGGCTGAAATAGCTGTTATGGGTCCAGAGGGTGCTGTACGTATACTCTACCGTAAAGTTGCCCGTAGGATGGAGGATCCTGAGAAGTTTATTCGTGAGAAACTAGTTGAGTACCGTAGACTATTTGCTAACCCATATCGTGCAGCAGAACTAGGCTATATTGATGATGTTATAAAGCCTAGTGAGACACGTAAGAAGATCTATATGGCTCTAGAGGCTACACGTGATAAGAGAGAGTATATTCCACCTCGTAAGCACGGTAATATGCCTTTATAAGTTTCATACAGTCTTCTTTTTACAAAAACACATTCTATTATCCAGTCTAGTATTGAATAAACATAAATATAAGGCTATGGACTATTATTGTAAAATATAGGGAATGACTTCGGGTCTAGGTTATGAATGGATATACAGAGATAATCCTAATAAGATACTATATTCAAAAGCTGGTAAAACTATAATATACTATAAAACCCATGGAGAACCTACTCCAGAAGACTATCTTGCTATATCATTCTCTAATATACTGGATAGACCTAGTATAAGATGCTCTATAGCTGGTGGTTACATAGCCATATTATTTAGAACTTATAAGATATGGATGGGTAGTGGAAAAGACTTAGGTGATGCTGAATACCTCTATGTACTATTTAGAGATGTTTTAGATAGAGATCTAATAGTTTACTGGAGCAATAGACTAGGTGTAGATCAATAGTTGATTATAGACCAGTAGGTGTGTTAGAAGTGATAGAGACAGAGATAATGCTTCAATTCTTGAAAAGACCTTATTTGAAGTAGAGATGTTTAAGAGAAACTCTAGTAAATGGCTTAGAGAAGCGGCTACCTGGTCATGGAATAGTTGAAGAGCTAATAAGGGTTGTTAGACAAAAACCCTATTTTAAGGAGAGTGTATATAAACACTTATTTAGCTATAAGATATAGTTTTAAAGAGGATAGTGTCTTATTAGTATTAACTGTTTTAATAAACCCTTATCCAGTCTAGTTCTTCTGTTTTTCTCTAACATTTATCTTAACTATTTTCTCTCCACGATTAACAGTCTTACCCTTTTCTACATAGACCTTCTCTACAACACCTCTAACTCCAGCCTTAATCTCTGTAACCATTTTCATAGACTCTAGTAGTGCTACTACAGTATCCTCACTCACTCTCTCACCAGTTTTAACCTTTACATCAATAATCTTACCAGCAATAGGAGTTACTACAACACCTGGTTCAGTAGACTTTATAGGCTTCTTCTGTCTAGTTGTCTTCTCACTCGATATACTTGTTGGTATAAGCTCTATAATCCTTTTAACAATAGATGGTATTCCATTAACAACTATGCCTGACTGTAGACCAGATATCTTTATCCTCCTACCATTAACTTCTAATACAGCTTGTCTAAGTTCTTCATCAAAACTTATTATACGTATAACATACTCTCTATCATCATCTAGGAAGCGTGCTTTAAGAACACCCTCTTCCTCCCTAATCTCAATGTCCAGGTACTCTCCAGTACTAGACTCTACACGAAACCTTCTCAAACCATACACCATACTAGTTAACACTAACCCATTAACACTCTTCTAAAGACGCTTCCTCTAAAGAGTAATCTAGGTATCTATACACTATAATATTTTACCAACCTCTAACTATACTATATCCTATATAGTCTTTATTGGGAGGTGTAGAATTGTTTGAAACTCCCTAAATGGGTTTATGAACTTGCTGAAAAGGTGTTAATAGATAGTATTGGATATCCAACAGTTGCTGGTAGAGATTATGATGAAATCACTAGCTACTATAGGGATCTTCTTAAAGATTATGGAGTTCATGTAACAGTTCATAAAGTACCTAGTGATTATGTTAGAAGACACCTACCAAGCCATGCAAACCCTGATAAACCTAGATACATACTTACTGCCCGTATAGGTTCTGGTGAACGTGTTCTACAGTTTAATGGACACTATGACGTGGTTGAACCAGGTAGTGGTTGGAGTGTTACAGAGCCTTTTAAAGCTAAGAGGGTTAATGATAGAATCTATGGTCGTGGAGCATGTGATATGAAGAGCGGTATAGCTTGTTTCTTATCAGCTATAGCCTATTTAGCATCTACACATGAGCCTAGAGACCATGTCGTTGAAGCCGTTCTAGTACCTGATGAAGAAGTTGGCGGCTCTACTGGTACTGGCTATCTTGTTAGAGAACTTAGTAGTAGGCCGGACTGGGTTGTTATTGGTGAACCAAGTGGTTTAGAATCTATATGGATTGGCCATAAGGGTGTGTTGTGGGCTATAGTTTATGTAGATGGGAAGCAAGCACATGCTAGTACTCCATGGAAGGGTGTTAACGCTTTTGAGAAAATGGTTTATTTTGTCAGAGAGTTTCTAGACAGTGTTAAACCAGTTATTGAGTCTAAGAGGAGTAGGTATGAGTATGATGAACCAGAGGGTGCTAGAGCTACAGTTGTTCTTGGCGGTAGGGTTGGTAGTGCTGGTAGTATAAATATTGTTCCTGGAAGAACCTATTTCAGTATTGACCGTAGAGTTATTGTTGAAGAGAAGCTAGAGGATGTTGAGAAGGAGCTAGAGGATATGCTCTATAGAGTTGCTGAGAGGACAGGAACTAGTGTTAGTGTTGAATTTGTTGCTAGACTTGAACCGGCTTTCACTAGTCCATCAAGTGATCTTGTTGAAATCCTTAGTAGTATAGTAGAGTCTATTATTGGTGTTAAACCACGTAGAATAGTATGTACTGGTGGACTAGACCTACACTACTATAGTGAAGTTGGTGTTAAAGCTGTAGCTTATGGGCCTGGTAAACCCGATCAAGCACATGTTGTTGACGAGTTTGTTGAAATAGATAGTCTATATAGGGTTTTAGAAGTGTATACTGTTCTTGCTAGAGAGGGTTTTAGAGGTTAAGTATTTTTGAAAGAACAATTTGTTTTTGAAAACAGTGCTACAAGGTTTATAGGTTTCCTAGGCAGACTCATCAACTTCCTTGAAGACGTTGTTGACGACGCTTATTGTAGAACAGTGTATGTTCCTAGAATGAGGCTTTACGACTATATAGTTCCTGAAGAAGTTGTTGTAGAACCAGTTGATTGCATGTATGATCCTATTGATAGTATTAATATTTTTAAAGAACATTGGATGATAGATCGTGTTGTAGTAGGACATGGCTCTATTGATTATAGAGAACTCTATAACTTTATCCATATAGCTTACTCACATACACTCCATTATAAGATGAAGGAGTATTCTATTAAGTCTAGGAGTATGGGTGGAGAGTATTTCTTAGCAGTATTGTTTGATGGTAGAGCATTTATTGTTGAGGGCGAGAAGGATCATGTGACACTACCTAGTATACCACACTGTTTATCAGCTCATACACATCCTTCTCCAACACCTTATCCTTCTAAAAGAGATATTGAGACAATCATTAATATGATGGTTAACCGCGGCCTTATGCATGTTATTGAAACTACTGGTTATAGCCTATATGTTTATAGAGTTAAGCCTTTGTCTGAAGAAGACGTTATAACTCTTAGACTTATTGAAGGCGAGAAAGACTATAGAAGGATTATTGATTTATTTAAAAACATCAAGTCTTTAAGAATTGTTATGCAGTAATCTACGATAGAGCTTCAACACCTATAGACTATAGTCTAAAACATTAGCTAATAAACTAGGTTATGTTAAGTAGGTGTAGACTAGTTTAAATCCTCCAATCTATCTATAGACACTATGAACTAGAAGGAATCTATGAAGTATAATGGTAATTTAGTATGAGTGATAAAAAGTATAGGATACTTATAAGTAATCGTGGAGAGATCGCTATAAGGATTGCACGTAGTGTAAGAGAACTTAAATGGATACCTCTTGGAGTATACACACACCTTGATAAGAGGAGTCTACACAGAAAATACGTTGATGAAGACTATGAGATATCCAGCTATCTAGAAATTGACGAGATTATAGAAGCAGCACTAGAGCTTGGAGCAGACGCTATACACCCAGGTTACGGCTTCCTATCTGAAAACCCTGAATTTGCTAAACGTGTGGTAAAGGCTGGTCTAGTCTTTATTGGTCCCTCTCCAGAGACTATGGAGCTTGCTGGCGATAAAGCACGTGCTAAAGAGGCTGCTGGTAATGCTGGTGTACCAACACTTCCATGGAGTATTGTAGAGGATCCATGTGATGTAGTTGATTTTGCCCGTGAACACGGCTACCCTGTTTTATTGAAGGCTGTTGGTGGAGGCGGTGGTATGGGTATACGTGTTATTAGTAGTGATAGTGATGTTGAGAGTTTGTTTGAGCAAGCTAGTAGAGAGGCTGAAGCAGCTTTTGGTGATAGTAGGCTTTATGTTGAGAAGTATCTTGATTCTCCAAAACATGTTGAAGTACAGATACTTGGTGATGGAGAACGTGTTATACACTTGTTTGAGAGAGACTGTAGTATTCAGAGAAGGCATCAGAAGCTTGTAGAGGAAGCACCTGCTCCTATACTTTCTAGAAGTGAGAGAAAGGCTATTACAAGTGATGCTGTAAAGCTTATGGAGTATATAGGCTATGTTAATGCTGGTACTGTAGAGTTCTTGTTTGACCCTAGGACTAGGAGACACTATTTTATAGAGATTAATGCTCGTCTACAAGTAGAGCACCCTGTTACAGAAATGGTTACTGGTGTTGATATTGTTAAACAACAGTTGCTTATAGCACTTGAGGGCGGGATGAGCCTTAGACAGAGTGATGTAGGGATTAACGGCCATGCAGTTGAGGTCCGTGTTAATGCTGAAAACCCGCTTACTATGATGCCTAGTCCAGGTGTTATAGAAGACTATATTGAACCTAGTGGTCCAGGTATACGTGTTGATAGTGGTGTATGCTACGGATCTGCTGTTCCAAGTGAGTATAATCCATTGATCTCTAAGGTTATTGCATGGGCTTCTACACGTGATGAGGCTTTGTCTAGACTTAAACGTGCATTGTCAGAGTATGTTATAGCTGGTGTTGAGACAAACATTTTGTTGCTTAGAAGTATTCTTGAACACCCTGTTTTCCAGAAGGGTATTCATACAACAAAGTTTCTAGACATGTATATGCACGAGATCACTTATAGTATGAGAGAGTGGGAGAGGATACATGCTCTAGCACTAGCTGTTGTAAGTCTACGTAGTGTTAACGGGTTCCAGTCTATGATACCACGTATACCTGTCTCAAGTGAGCATGGATCACATAGGTTTAGAGCTATTCGTAGAAGAGCATGGGTTTATTGGAGTATGTTACGTAGCCGTGTTGGTAGGAGGTCTAGGACTAGATAGTACTTGTTCTCTAGATATCCTACTCTATACACACTAGTCTATAGTATTTTCTAGAACTCGTTTTTACCCATACATACCTTGTTATAGAATAGCCTTATAGATCACGTGGTTGTATGTACTATAGAAGCGAATTACTTATAAAACTAGTTAGAGGATAGGTGTACAAAGAGGTTGATGTGGTATGAGTGAAAGGGGTAAGGAAGAGAAATTTATTCTATGGCTTGAAGAAGTCACTAAAGACGATGTAGTACTTGTTGGAGGTAAGAATGCTAACTTAGGAGAAATGCTACGTGCTGGTATACCTGTACCACCAGGTTTTGCTGTAACAGCTTATGCATACAAGTACTTTCTTGAGAAGACAGGTCTTGCTGAGAAGATATATGCTATGCTACACGACCTAGACGTTAATGATAAGAAAGCACTTGATGAAGTAACTGGTAAGATTAGGAAGATGATTAAGGAAACACCTATGCCTCCAGAGATTGAGGAAAGTATTCGTGAATCATATAGGAAGCTTGCTGCTCGTCTAAACATTGATGTAAACATACTACGTGTAGCTGTACGTAGTAGTGCTACAGCAGAGGACATGCCTGAAGCAAGTTTTGCTGGTCAGCAAGAGACATACTTAAACGTCTATGGTGAAGACTCTGTTGTTGAACGTGTAAAGGATTGTTGGGCTAGCCTCTTTACTGCCCGTGCTACATTCTATCGTGTAGCCCAGGGTATACCTCATGAGCGTGCACTTATGAGTGTTACTGTACAGAAGATGGTTAACAGCCGTAGTGCTGGTGTAATGTTTACACTACATCCAGTCACTGGTGATGAAAGCGTTATTGTTATAGAAAGTTCCTGGGGTCTTGGTGAAGCTGTTGTCGGCGGTAAGGTTACACCTGATGAATGGGTTGTTGATAAGAAGACACTGGAGATTAAGGAGAGGAAGATTAGTAAGAAAAACGTAGCTATAGTCTTTAACCCTGAGAAAGGCGTTAACGAGAAGATCGAGCTTCCTAATCCAAAGTATCCGCAATTCAACCCAGATGCTCCAAGCCTTAGTGATGAAGAGGTTAAGAGACTAGCAGAACTAGGTAATCTTATTGAGAAACACTATGGGCGTGCAATGGATATTGAATGGGCTGTTGATGCAGACCTACAGTTTCCACAGAGTGTCTTTATAGTACAGGCTAGGCCAGAGACTGTATGGAGTGTCCGTAAAGCTAAGGCTGTTGAGGAGAAGGCTGCTGCAGTTGCTGGTAGGATGGTTGTAAAGCTTGCTGAAGCAAACATTATTGTACGTGGACTACCTGCTAGCCCTGGTGTTGGAGCTGGTGTTGCTAAGGTTATATTTGATCCACATGGTAAGGAGGCTCAGGAGTTTAAGGAGGGCGAGATCCTTGTTACTAAGATGACTGATCCAGACTGGGTTCCATTGATGAAGAAGTCTGCTGCTATAGTGACTGATGAGGGCGGTATGACTAGCCATGCAGCTATTGTTAGCCGTGAACTAGGTATACCATGTATTGTTGGTACTGGTGATGCTACACAGGTTATTAAGTCTGGTATGGAGGTTACTGTTGATGGTAGTAAGGGTGTTGTATATGAGGGTGTTGTAGAAGAGCTTGTTAAGCCTAAGGAGGAGGCTGTTGGCGTAGCTGCTGTAGGTATTAGTCCTGAACAACTATTACCACTATACCCTGTTACAGCTACAAAGATCTATATGAACCTTGGTGAACCAGATGCTATTGAGAAGTATAAGGACCTGCCCTTCGACGGCATTGGTTTAATGAGGATAGAGTTTATCATTACTGATTGGGTTCAATACCACCCACTATACCTTATAGACCAGGGTAAGGAGCAGTTGTTCATAGACAAGCTAGCAGAGGGTATTGCTAAGGTAGCACAAGCTATCTATCCAAGACCAATAGTAGTGAGGTTTAGTGACTTTAAGACAAACGAGTATCGTGGACTTAAGGGTGGTGAGAAGTATGAACCAGAAGAGCGTAACCCAATGATCGGATGGCGTGGCGTTAGCCGCTACATCCATCCAAAGTATGAACCAGCATTCCGTCTAGAGGTAAGGGCTATCCGGAAGGTACGTGAAGAAATGGGGTTGACTAATGTATGGGTTATGCTACCATTTGTTAGAACTACATGGGAGATTGAGAAGGCTTTGAAGATTATGGAGGAGGAGGGTCTACATAGGGGTAAGGACTTTAAGGTATGGGCTATGGCTGAAGTACCTAGTATAGCTTTTCTAGCAGATGTGTTTGCAGAGTATGTAGATGGATTCAGTATTGGTAGTAATGATTTGACACAACTAGTTCTTGGAGCAGACCGTGATAGCGGCATCCTAGCTGAAATGGGCTACTTTGATGAGCGTGACCCAGCTGTACTAGCAGCTATTAGGATGATTATTGAGAAAGCTCATAGTAAGGGTGCAACAGTTAGTATTTGTGGACAAGCACCAAGTGTCTATCCAGAGATTGTAGAGTTCCTTGTAGAAACAGGTATTGACAGCATTAGTGTAAACCCAGATGCTGTAATACCAACTAGGAGACTAGTAGCTAGTATTGAGAGAAAGATACTACTAAAGAGACTAGACAAGCTAATGAATAAGATAAACAAACTAGAACTATACTAGGAGACAATTAAACACATAACCCAGTAAATAGAGTATTAGAGACAATATTTTTCTTACTCAATACCCTTAACAACCCAGTTTGTAGATAAGAGTTAAAGTTCTTTAAAAATACTATATACATAGATTTAGGTGTATCTACATGGCTATATACAAAGAGTTTGCTAGAGTATATCTAGAGATTGCTAGAAAAGATCTAGAGTCTGCATTAAAGGCTTTTAATATAGGTGATTACCCAGAAGCAGTTTTCCATGCACAACAATGTGTTGAGAAAGCTGTAAAAGCTATGCTTGAGTGTAAGAAGAAATGGGCTTTTAACCATGGCCCACTGCTTCTATCTGTATTTGAGGATGCTTTTAAGGATGAATGGTGTAGTAATTATGATGTTGTTGTTGAAGCACTTGATTATCTTAGAGACTTCTATACATCAACTAGGTATCCTAAGCTATTAGGAGACAAAGTCTATGCTCCATGGGATATTGTTGGTAGGAGAGAGGCTGTAAAAGCTCTAGAGTATGCTAGGGAGGTGTTAGAGGTTGCAACTAGGTATCTTAGAGAGAAAAGTGTTATCTAAGATACTTGGGTTTAGGAGTGATGTACTAGCTGTTATATTCTTTGGTAGCTGCATCTATAGAGGTTTTGGTAGAGACTTGGATATAATAGTTGTTGTAAAAGACTATAGAGTAGATTCTTTCAGAGACTCCCGTCAACTTAGAATGTATCTAGATAAGAGTCTTGAATATAGGGTTTTAACAGATGTACATGTACTTAGTGAAAAAGACTTTATAGGGAATCTAGTACCCGGTACTTTCCTATCAGGATTAGCTCTAGGCTACAGGATAGTGTATAGTAGAATAGACTATCTAGAGGAGAAAATACTGGAAATGCTAGAAGAACTAGCTAAAACAGACTACACACTAATCAATAGATATGGAGAATGGAGGCTAGAACACCATGCAAAAATAAGACTGAAACAAATAAAGAGGAAACACCTTAGTAAAACAAACTAGTTAATACACTTTTACTACTAAATAGTAGTGTACTATAGGATATGTCATACAGTATTGTTTAAAAGTACTACTGTCTATTGTTTATGTAGACTTATCTAAGGATTAAGACATCTAAACTATACTAGGCTACAGAGATAATACATGCGTGAAAGCTATGTTTTTCATCCATCTATTCATAATCCTTTGAGGTACATAGCTAAGTGTATTAACAGTGTATTGGTAAGGTATAAGAGAGACTCTTCTACAAGATAGCTATTAGAATAATATAAGGGTGTATTTATGTTGTGAGTGAGACAGAGCCTGTAGAGCTTATAAAGCCTGGTGAGTTAGATAAGGTACCACCTAGTAAGTGGGTTGCTATAGTTGATGGTAGAGTAGTAGCTTGGGCTGATACACTAAAAGAACTACATAAGATTATGGAGGAGGAATGGATATAGTCGTGAAGACTACTATATGATCAAGGTACCTAGAGCGATCTAATGGTTATCTAGTAATAACACCAGAGATTTAGTGGGTTAATAGCCGTGTTGTTGGCTAAGGTGTTTGGCTATATAGTTAGAATTTTATACATTTTATATCTCTTAGCCGCTTATAGTTACTTTGTTGGTGTATCTGGTTGAACTAGATTGTCAGAGTTAGTAGGAAGCATGCTATTTATTTTCCTAAAAGTATAGTTAAAGAGCTTGGTATAAGAGAGGGTGATAGATTCATTATTGAAGTTAGGGATAGAAAGCTTATATTAAAGCCTTTGCCAAAACTATTTAGAAAGAGAAAGTATTGGGGGTAGGATCTCCTTTGAAGAAGTTGAGAGAGATAGTGAAGAGCTTATGGAGATTATTGAGAGCAGGGATTGTTGAGTAGGTATAGTAGAGCCTTATTTGATACAACATGTCTACTACCATTATTTGGAATTAAGGTATCTAGTCTAGAATATAATATTATAGCTAGTATAGCTAGTGAATTAAATGCTAAACCAGCTTATCCCATACTCTTAATACCAGAGCTACTAGCTAAAATAGGTAAAGTAATGTATAATAATGGTTTAAGGCAACCTCCAAAAGAAGCTATTGAAGCACTATATGCTTTACTACTAGAAGTCGATATAGAGCTAATTCCACCTAGAATAGAGCATTTAAAAACAGCTATAGAGTTAAGAGCACTAGGACATAGAGACATATTTGACAACATACTCTATGCTACATCAATACATGAAAAAAACATACTTGGTAACTAGAGATAGAGTATTTATTGAATTTCTAGTAAAGAACCAGTTACCAGTAAACCACATAGTCACATACTAAGCACATTCTTACAGACCCACTGTGTCCACGATCCAGCTACTATAGCTTCTAAGCAATCTGGAATAATTGAGGAGTAGAGTTACTGGAAATGTTTTAAGAGAACCATTATATGGTTAAAAGCTTTCTCTACATGATCTCTCATAGAGTTCTCTATTAGCTCTATTATATCGTTTATAGAAGCGTACCCATTATCTCTCAACAACTCTTTAGCACTAGTATACATAGATAACTTGTTAGCACCTAGAACATTCTCTAACAATAACAGCTTTATAACATGATCCTCAAGTTCATACTTACTAAATCCATAGTCTACTATACCATTAATAGCAACTATTATAGCAAACTTCTTACCAGAAACTACTACTTTATAAACTCTTTCATTATAGATGGTATGATAGGAAACTATATTTACACCCCTAGAACGTAGTGAATCAACAATACTCTCTATTCTAGAAGAAAAGCTACTCTTATTAGCATCAATAATTAATGCTATAGTTTCTAGTTTACGAGCAATTCCAACAAGTGATGCAATAGCCTGAGCTACTTTAGGCTCATTAGTTACACCAGAACAATCTGTTATGCCAATGTCTCTAACCGATAATCCAAGCTTCCTTATAATAGCCTTAACAACTTCTACATCACTAACTCCCTCACACAAGATAATACCCCTAAGTCTTTTCAACTTTCCAAACACAAAATCATAGAAACTATTCTCCATAGGCTTCAACTGTACAATAGTATCTAAAACCAAGACCACATCCCCAAGGCTAAGCTATTATAATACATCTAGAAACCTAGGATCAATACCAAGACTTCTGAGAGTGTCTATATCAACACTCTCTAAAACCCTGGCTTCTACTACTCCATTACTCTTCTCAATAAAGAATACTCTAAACCCTATACCCTCCTCACTACATACTCTAGACAATACCCTTACAAACTCTAGACTCTGAGTAGATATTATAAACTGTAAATTATTCTCTCTAGACATCTCAGCTAAGGCTTTTGATATAAAGCCTAGTCCACGTGGATGCTGATGTATCTCTGGATCCTCTATCAATACCACAGTATCTCTAACGATCAACAGAGCTGATAAAAGAGCTATAGCACTACGTACACCATCACCAAGACTGTCAATAGCTACTGTTGTATCACTAAGGTTGAGGAACAACATATATGTATCACCAAATGGAGCATAAGTAAGTCCTTCAGCATCACCTTCATAATACTCTCTAATAAAACCAACAACTCTCTTATCAAGCCTCCTACTCAATAACTTACTCCAAATAAAACGTTCTAGATAAACAGGCTTTCTAAGGAACAAGGGATCTATAAATAAGGTGTTTCTGAGGAAACCATTATATTTATCTATGATAGATGAAATCCAAATACTAATCTTTGGGTCAAATGTTTTGGTATACTTGCTTTTGTACTCATAAAAACCCTTGCCTTGAGGAATAAGATATGTATTAGAAAAGACTTTGTACTTAACTAATATTTCTTTCAATGGCTTAAGTAATACTGGGGGTTTGCTCTCATAGCTATATGGAACTATATATTCTAGCTTCTCTTTCCTGGACGTCAACTTTATTTCTATATCCTTTGATGTATCCATATTATACCATAAGAGATCCTTTAACCTACCCCAGTCACCTCTCCCAGTTCTCCTATAGACTATATAATCCGTTTTGCCAATGCCACGGATTAAATCTTTATCATTAAACCATGTTGATACTAGATAAATAGCTTCTAGTATAGATGATTTACCAACACCATTACTTCCAAGAAATACATTAACATCCGTTAAATCATTTATAGAAGCCTCTTTTATACCACGAAACCATGTTATCTCAACACTCTCTATGAACACCATCTCTAATCCCACTAAGATTCTAGTGTCTTAATACTAATATAGTTCTTGTCTAAAATAGGGAACATAGTCGTTTCTCTAACATTAACTATTTAATCTATATACAGTTAATAAACTTCTGCTAAGAATCTAAACGATTAATCTAAGACACTTGTTTTTGGCTATATAATAGACTAACATATAATGGTATAGTAGGTATTCGTGTCTCTAGCTTTCTAAATAATTCTCTATGTGATAGAGCCATATCGTATTTAAGACCATGATCTCTAAGGGATTCTTTAATTATCTATTGATAGTAAGTACATGTTGTTTTCTAGAACTATACCATAGAACATGTTATTAACCGTATCTTTACTAACTTCTATTCTAAAACAAGAGAGGATATACATAGAGTCTAGTAAGACATTAAACAATCTATCCATAAAGTTTCTCCTGCATCTCCTCAGACTGTTTCTCAGAATCTTCAATAGATATTCTAGAAACCTTCCTGGACTCTACACCAAGTCTGAAAACAGTCTTTACAGGTTTTAAGATAACATACTTATCAACAACAATAAGGGATAGCTCGTCACCCTCCCTTACTCCAAGCTTCTCTCTAACACTAGCTGGTAGATAGATCGAGCCATCCTTTCTAACTTTAACTCTATACACCTCTCTATACATAACTAACCCTCTAAATATAGTAGAGATCTAGGTATAAAAGATGGATTCTAGACATTACTAGATATTTATTGAAACTAGAGTAGACACTATACATTATGGGCTTGTCTAAGCTATTATTGTATGGATAACTAGATATAGGTGTTTAATATATAGTCTATTGTCTAGATAATATGTGTATTATAGTATAGTAGAGTTGTGGTGGAAGGGGTGTAGTGTTGTGACACTAGTTGCCGGTGAGGAGGTTTATGTACCAGATACTAGTGCTGTTATTGAGGGTGTAGTATCTAGGCTTATAAGGGATGGTGTTGTACGTGGTCGTGTAATAATACATCGTGCTGTACTTGCAGAGCTTGAGCATCAGGCTAATCAGGGCCGTGCTACTGGTTTTGCTGGTCTTGAAGAGATCCGTAGGGTTAAGGAGCTTGCTGATCGGGGGCTTGTTGGTTTTGAGATTGGTGGTGAGAAGCCTAGAGTTAGTGATATAAGGTTTGCTGAAAGTGGTGCTATTGATGCTCTTATTAGAGACTATGCCTTTAATGCTGGTGCTACACTTATAACTGGTGATCGTGTACAAGCTCTTGTAGCTAAAGCTATTGGCATGAAGGTTATCTATATACCTCCTGAGAAGCCTCTAAAGCTTAGGCTTGAAGGCTTCTTTGATGAAGATACTATGAGTATTCATTTAAAAGAGGGTGTACCACCTGTTACTAAGAAGGGTCGTCCTGGAGACTGGGTTTATGTTGTACTTGATAATAAGCCTTTATCTAAAGAGGAGATTGAGGCTATTTCTCGTGAGATTATTGAAGAGGCTAGGCGTAGACCAGACGGCTTTATAGAGATTGATCGTAGGGGTTCAACTATTGTACAACTTGGTGTGTACCGTATAGTTATTACACGTCCACCACTTAGTGATGGATGGGAAGTCACTGCTGTACGTCCATTGAGAAAGCTTAGTCTTGAAGAATATAATCTACCTCCAAAGCTTCTTAAACGTCTTGAAGAGAAGGCTGAAGGTATATTGATAGCTGGTGCACCAGGTATGGGTAAGACAACTTTTGCTCAAGCACTAGCTGAGTACTATGCTAGTAAGGGTAGGGTTGTTAAAACTGTTGAGTCTCCACGAGACATGATCTTGCCTCCAGAGATTACACAATATAGTAAGACACACGCCGATCTAGGTGAGCTCCACGACATACTATTGCTTAGCCGTCCAGACTACACTGTATTTGATGAAATGAGGAGTGATGAAGACTTCAAGCTATACACTGATCTAAGGCTAGCTGGTATAGGTATGATTGGTGTTGTACATGCTACAACACCTATAGACGCTATCCAACGTTTTATAGGGCGTGTAGAACTTGGTATGATACCAAGCCTTATAGACACAGTAGTCTTTATACGTAATGGTATGGTTGACAAGGTCTACGAGGTAAAGATGACTGTTAAACTACCAACAGGTCTACGTGAAGCAGAACTAGCTAGACCAGTTATAGAGGTAAGAGACTACCTTACAGGAGAACTAGAGTATGAGATATATACATTTGGTGAACAAACAGTTGTTGTACCAGTTAAGAAGATCCGTGCACCAGCCACAGCTATTGATAAAGTAGCTAATCTAGTACAAAAAATACTTCCAGGAGCTAGTGTTAGTATTGAAGACTCAACAATTGTTGTAACAATACCACGTGGAATGATCAAGTCTTTCAACAAGAAGATTAAGAGGATAAGAAAACTTGAATCCAAATACAATGTCACTATAAAACTAAGATTCATATAATAACACATCCTACATACCAACTAAAGGCTCTTACAAACCAAATAGACTAAGCAGACTTACAGGAACTACCATATTCTCTAAATACTTCCCTAATAAAGCTAAAAATCTTTACAACAGTCTCCTCCCAACTACTTCCAGGTTTAAAAGGCTTAACATTATCTCTAGAACCCTTATGGAAGTGGTGTGGATAAGTCTCTAGATACCTATACTTCCTATGTGGAGTATTATCCCACCTATACACTGTTCCATCAACATATCTCCTCTCCCAATGGAAAGCATACTTACCATGAACACATCTAGAAAACCATACATCAAGAAAACTATTATCTACAAAATATATCCTCAATCTATCACTCCTACTCTCTACACTCACCACTATATCTGAGTAAAGACTTATTACCAACAACTTAATCCTCTTATACAACTCATCTACTCTCATTAAAGCCCCCATTCTATTACTTAAAGTTAGAATACTTTTTAAACAAACGGATTAATGAATTACCGAGTGTATTACAATTAATTAAATTAACTATAATAATTTATTTAGGATTCTCCTAAGAGTCTTCTCTCTATATTCTAGGTAGTCTAGTCTTACTATATCGTCGTGTATGTCTACATCACTTAGACTGCCATCGCTAACTTTTTCCATAAGCTCCTTGAAACATGAAACACCATACTTGTTCAATATAAGTTGTTTTTCAGCTAAAACCCTCCTTAGCTCATCAAGAACAAGAAGTCTTATCGATCTAGCTCTAGCCTCTCTAACATTTAAACCAAGCTCTTTAGCAATTTTAGATAGACTAGCAGACCTAGTTTTCATGCAAACACCTTTTAGTACACCATTATACTATTCTTCCACTATACTTAATATATTATATATAGCTAGCTATAGACCATATAGTATAGAGAGGTTAGTTTAAACTATTCTAGCCAATACCCTGGTTCAACACTATTCCTTATCACTTGATCACTGGTTAGCCTCCATAAATCAGTCTTAGGCTTTACAATAATAATACCTAATCTTTCAATAAGAGTGCATCACTAAGTATTACTTCAAACTCTCCAGGTACTGAAACAGCTCTAGCTCCTACACTCTCTATTTCTCTATTCTCTACAACAAGCTACACTCTAACACTATACTAGTACATAAGCTGTAGTCTCTGAACCAATAACACGATATCTCTCAGCTCTAACTCTCTCTAAAGATAAACCAAGTCTTCTAGCAAGAGGTATTGGAATATGTATCTCTGGTTCAACAACTTCATAACCACTATTAACAAATGCTGATGTCTCTATACACAATCCCCTCTATAACATATCCTAACTCTCACTCTCACACCCATCCCTAGACACCCTAGCAAATCTCCCAAATCTCTTCCTAATCCTCATATACTCTAGACGTTTTTGAACAAACTTACCAAATCTCTTCACAACAATACACCTAGTAAAAATGTTGGGTCAATACACTATACTATAGTTTACTATAATCCACTACATAGACATGGAAACTCTCTAAACATGAACTTTATATCCAAATATACTATCTATACAGATGTAGTAATACTTGATGTCCTAGGAGGGGATAGCTAGACTTATAGAAGTATCTAAATAGTGATAGCCATGTCTTTACTAAACCATACCCATAATGAACTATATTATTTACTAGGTTATCACTAATAGTATATGGTAGAGTAGGTGTGTTTCATTGAAGTGTGTTGATAGGGATTATGTTTATAGAGTTATTAATGATATTAAAGAAGCTTTAAAGCTTATCTATAAAATTACTGGTGCTAGTATAGATGTGTTTATAAGTGATCTTGGTTTAAGGTATGCACTTAGACACTCTATTATAGTAATTGTTGAAGCTATAGCTGATCTTGGGGTACATATACTTGAGAAGTGCTATAACTTAACACCTGGATCTTATGGTGAAGTACTGGATAGTCTATGGAGGAGTGGTGTAATAAGCTATAATACATATAGTAGAGTATATGGTTTAGTATCTTTAAGAAATAGGATTATACATAGATACTGGACAGTAGACGATAAGAAGATCTACTTGGATGCTAGAGGTAGTGGTGTTAAAGCTATAGAAGAGTTTATTGAAGAGGTTGAGAATTTTGTATCCAAGGATCCTTGATGAGAGGAGGAAGTTTACATACTATAGACTATCTTGGAGTGAGAGGGAGAAACTTATTGAAAAGATTGTAGAGTTTATGAGTAGTAGGGATGAGGTACTACTAGCTATAGTCTATGGTGGTTTCTTAGAGTCTAGTGTTTTTAGAGATATAGATGTTGCAGTATATACGATGTACCGTATACCATGGAGTGAGGCTTATAGGTATGAGTATATGTTATCTGAAGAACTAACTAGAGTAACTAGTATATATGTTGATGTAGTACTACTAGACTATGCACCACTATGGTTTAAGAAGAAAGTGTTGGAGAATGGTAGAGTAGTCTTTGAGAGATACAAGTGGGTTAAGACAAAACTAGACTATATAGTACTGAGTGAGTACTGTGATATAGAAATTAAGAGAAGAATACAGAATATAAGATCTAGAGAATGATGAAAGACTACCTTATTACAGACTAAGGTAGTAGGGGATGAAGAAGGAGGTTTCGTCTGAACAAAAGCTACCTATATTCTAAAGTGAGACAATTACTAGTAATTATTTAGATAAATGTTCTAACATATAATGACTGGTTAATACTATTTATAGACTATTTAGTAGAATACTTCTAACAACTTCTTTTGATACTGTAAAGGGTGTTCCATTCATTAGGTAGTCTAGTTTGTTAAACAATAGATCTATAGCCTGATCTACCTCTTTAACTGTAAACCCGTAGTCACCCAGTCTTTCACCAAAACCATGTTCTTCTTGGAAAGCTTTTATAGCCTCCATAGCGTCTTTATAGTATCCACTAAAAGGTTTTATACTTGGATCAAGCTGTTTTAGTATAAGTGCTGATTTTTCTGGACAAGCCTTATGTATATACTCTATAGTATAGGGTCCAACTATAGCTAATCCAGCTCCATGTGCTAGCTTAGGCTCTAACCCACTAAGAGCATGTTCTATAGCATGTACTATATGTGTACCAGCTATGTCTATAGATACACCAGCTAGCATAGAGGAGTATAGTAGCCAGTATCTAGCCTCTAGATCCCCTGGATTATCTAGTGTTTTTGGAAGCCATTGCTTTATAAGAGATACTGCTTCTCTAGACAATAGCTTGTTAAACGGTGTACTATGGGTTGATGTAGTTGATTCATAGCTGTGATAAAATGAATCAAACACTGTATATAGTGTCTGGTTTCGTGGTAGTGTAGCAGTATACCTTGGATCATCAACACTTGCATCAGGATACCTTATAGATATACCACGCTTTTCTCCGGTACTATCAACAGTTAATACAGCATAACGATCTATTTCAGAACCAGTTCCATGTGTAGTATTTATAACATACAGTGGAAGCATACTAGACGGTCTCCTATAGAAGTATAGGTAGTCTAGCGGAGAACCACCATTAGCTACTACAACTGATACAACTTTAGCAACATCAATAACACTACCACCACCAATAGCTATGAAAGCTTCTACACTATCATCTTTAGCTATACAGGCTATCCTATCAACAATACTAACCCACGGATTAGGCTCTACTAAATCATAAACTCTATAATCAACACCAGTCTCCACTAACAATTTAACAAGATCATCTAGTGCACCACATAGTTTAGCAGATCTACGTCCAGTTATAACACCTACAAGGCTGTGTTTCCTAATAAAGTGTTTAAGGCTGTTAATAGTGTTTAAACCAAAGTATAGATAAGTACCACCATATCTTAGTAGAAAGTTCTCCATAACCATCACTATCTAAAGTGTTTATACTAGATCACTATATAAAGAGTTTAATGGAGTGTGGTAGAGAGTATTAGAAGATATGGGTAAGGAGCTTATTTGTATAAGTGGTAGTAGAGAGGATGTACTTAGAGTTATAGAGAACTATCTTAAGAAGAAGAGAGTTAGATATAGGAGATGGGATAAAGAGAGATTCACAGAGTATAGATTAGGTTTTATAGGATTAAGAGGTTCTATAGAAGTCATACACTATTATAGTGATGGTAAAGCAGATGTTTATGCTCCAAAGAGACTGTCTAGTGAGTTAAGAGAACTCCTTAGCTCTACATACAGACTATATGTTGAAGGATTATCTAAGGGTTTGAGAGATAGAGTGTCTATATCACCTATAGAGGAGGTTGACTCTCTCTTAAGAGATTTAGGAGACTATGTTATGAAGTATAGGTGTGCTAGAGAAGTATTTGCTAGATATAAGCGTTTAGCTCTAATATTGTTTATAGTAGGGCTTATACTAATGGTGTTTACAAAATATGCTGTCATGCTAGTCTTTATATCTATAGTACTTATTGTATTCATGCTTCATCCACATGATTTTGAACATAAGCTCCCAACCAGGCGTTATAGTACATATACTTTCACACCAATAGCTTATAGAAAGTATAAGAGAGACTTAGATAAGAGACTAGAACTCATTAGAAAACACTACATACTACTACCATCTAGTGGAAGAGAACGTGTTAGAAAAGAACTTGAAAAACTAGGTTTAACAGTATAGCTATAAGTTATGGTTTTATAGAGGTTACCTAGATGTAGTTTAGGTGGAAGAGATTGTTTTATAGAGAAAAGCTATGGCTGTTAAGAGAAGTTATTGGAAAAGCTGGGATTATTAAAGAAATCAATATACAAGGATTTAAATCACTACGTAATGTTAGAATACAGTTTCCTACCAACCTAACTATAGTTGTAGGACCCAATGGGTCTGGTAAAACAGCATTAATTGAATCAATACTCTTGTTAAAAGAAATACTCGACTATATTAAAGGAAGAAACCCCAACCCATTTGGTAAATGGTGGGGTTATAGAAATGTTGTATGGATGGGTAAAACCGAGCGTCCTATAAGAATAAACCTAACAGTTGATCTATCCAATTTATTGAATATATTAGAGTCCATAGAAAACAAGTTAGAGAAGAAAGAAGTATATGGAATAAGTAGTTTTATGGTTGATTCCCTTAGAGGTATTGTGGAGAAATCACGTACTATAGGATATAGTATTGAGGTCTATGATAGAGGCGGCATAGTATCTGTTAGAGAGATGATCAAAGCAGATACCATAGACTTTAAGATGCAACTCACTCGTAATAGTATGAAGATATTATATAGCAGCAAAAAGATCGAACCTCTTAAGTCTATAGAAATATCCCCTCTACCCAGACCATATTTATTATTAGACAAGTATATTGAATTTACTCGTCTTATTAATGCAGGAATTCCTGTATCAGATGCCTTTGAGAATATCCTGGATGATTACGGATATTTATTAAATTTATTAAAAGACTACCTAGAGGTTCCAAAATTTATAGTGAAGCTTCTACCTTGGACTGTAGTGATTTTTGGTACAATTATTGATGGGATTACATGTATTAGAGAGGTTGATTTAAAGAGTATCCGTAGTCCACAGCCTCTTATATGGTATGACTACTTAGAATATAATGTTAGTAATCTAATACCCGTTCTCTACAAGATTGGGAGGGGTAGACTTACAGATGCTATGGAGCATGCTCTACAGGTATTGTTTGAGAATACTAGTGTTAGTGGGTTCTTCTCTTTAACACCAGAGGGTACTGTGTTCTTTAAACTAGCTATAGGTGATCTAGAGCTTCCTCCACCATCAATCCCTAATGGTGTGTGGAAGGTTTTAGCTATAGAAGCTGCTTTAGCTCTAAACCCTACTATCCTGTTAATTGATGAGTTTGAGAATAGCCTCCATGCTAGAGTGCAGGAGTATCTTTTAGACGAGATTAGAGAGTCTGGTGTGACAGCTATAGTAGCAACTCATTCACCAGTACCAGTAGACTATACAAAGGATCTAAGGGAGATACTTGTACTAGAGAATATTGGATGTGAGACAAAGGCTTCACGATTAGAGAATGTGGAAGAGCTTAATGAGAAACTTAGAAAACTAGGTATTACAGCTAGTGAAGCACTACTATACGGCTTTATCAAAAACTGAGGGATTGTATTGAAAAGAGTATTTATAGCAGTTGAAGACACTTATGCTAGAAATGCTTTAAAACTCCTTATACAACATCTATTTAAACAACATCAGCTAAGAATAGATATCCACTCCCTAAGACCATGTAGTAGTAAAATGACACGTATATTGAAGGCATCAATACTAGATGAGAATATAGTAGCAGTAATAGTACTAGTTGATTCAGAGACCAAGAAACCCGTAGATGTAATCAAGGAAATCTATAGTAAACATTTAATGGAGAGGGATAAGTCATACGTCATAGCTTTAAGACCATGTATTGAAGAATGGCCTTGTACAATACTTGGTTTAAAAAACTGTAATACTGCTCCATGTAGTATGGGTCCAGCTAGGTCTATTAACGAATATTGGGTTAAGGAGCATGGGAGAGGTTATAGAAAGAGATTTCTTGTAGACGTTTTTAGAGAGATGCTTAAACAAGTTAGGATCGAGTCTGTAGATAAACCTAGTACATTAAAGGAGTTTATAGAGATACTTTCTTCAATTCTAGTGTCTTAAAGCTATATAGTAGGGGTCTTTACTTAAGTAAGCTGATGCTGGATAAGTGTTTAGCAGTTTAGAAGCACTCTTTGGCTGGTTAGGTGACACCTTTGGACCTGGTTTTAGGCTTTTCCGTGGTGCTATGTAGGTGCATAACTAGCACTTAGTACATTTTGTAGCCATATATATTGCCTTTAAAACCTTGTCTAGTATAAAGTTTAGCTTCTTCTTAGTTGGTGCATATACTTCAATAACAGCATTTCTATAAATCTTTGCCTTAACACCTCTCTCTCAATAACAATATAGACTCTACTTCTTTCAACAACTTTCATACCAGCTAGTCTAGTACTCCAACAACCTTATCCAATGGAGCCTCTAGTATATCAAGCAATCTAACAGTCTCTACATAACCCCCTTCTTCAAGACTGAGTGTAGGCTGTTTCGGATTTAACAATATATTTAAATGTTTTAAATGCCTTTAATTGCTTGGTGAATGTTTTTGATGACCCGCTTTTGCGGTGAGATATGGTCTTCAGATGGGAGCCCCGTGGCGTTGGGCTCGACCAAGCCCCATGAGGTGTGGGTGAAGCAAGTGAGCCCGTGCCAAGGGCTAACTCCCCACACAGAATCAAAAGTAATAAAAACCATCTAGAAGTACCGTAAGGGGAGAAACGCTCTACTGATACATGGTTTGCAAAATCATCTCTCTATAACCTCTCTAACTCTAATTCCCTTAGATCCTAGGCTCTATGCTCCTATAGATACTTGTAGCTTTTAACCCCTTAACTCTTCTAACCATAATACTACAATACCCACTTACCTAGACTATAGTGTAGCTCTGTAATAAACATGTATTAATGTACTTTAATAAACTACTAGTATGCTACCTATAAATCATAGATCTCCTTTAACTGTTTAAATACATCAACAGGCTTAATCCTAAGACCACAGTGTGGACATACAAATACCTTACCAGTTCTTGGTAGTGGGAGAACCGTGTTACATACAGGGCAGTTAAAGTGCTCTATAACAATATCCTTCTCACTTAACAAGCTATTTAATTGCTCAAAATTCTCTATAATAACTAGCCTATCTCCATACAATACAGCTGAATGCCTCCTGCTAACATGGCTGTTTATCTTTCTAGCAATCTCATCTATTAGAGTATTATACTTCCTCTCTAAAACAGCTATGTTACTATTAACTCTATCCAGCTCCTCTAACAAGTCTTCTTTAACCTTACCATACCTAAACTTATATATGATATATGTTAATGGTAGTGTGACTATCAAGCCTAGTCCAAGAAGTAGTGCTCCAATAACATTCAACACTATTGCTGTTTTCTTAAACTTCTTTGTAACATATTCTAACCTATAGTCTATCTTAGGCAATAGATCTCTTTTTAACTTATCAATATCTCTAAGAGCATTAACAGCATTATATACATCACTACGTACAACTGGTAACATGTGAACCCCAAATACTTTATACCCAAGTCTCTTAGACACATCGCTACTAATCCTTTCTATATACTGATCTTCACTCATACTCTACTAACCCTTACTCTTTAATCTAGATAACAGTACATGTTTATTAAATCTAACTCTATACTTTAGATAACCCTAAAATAGTATAGGTTTAATAGTTTATAAGTGATCTATATGATATAGTGTAGACTACCCAATATTTAGACATACTAGTTCATAGTAGAGACTAGGTTTTAGTTAAAGATATTATACTCGGTAATAAATATTATTAAACGATAATATTATTAATTTAGTACATAATGTCTCTTAGTGGTGTAACTGTAGATTGGCTAGTAAGAGGCTGAAGCGTAAGAGAAAGATCAACTGGCACTATGTAGCAGCTGTAGCTATACCAATACTGGCTGGTATTATCCTAGCATTCTACATATACCCTATGATGTTTGGTGTACCACGCCCAGTTATAACACAAGAGAATATTATACGTGGAGCATGGATTGAAGTTGACGAAAAACATAGTGTTGCATACCTTGTAGTTATAGTCTACAATCCAGCTCCATCAACACTTAATATAACTAAGATAGAAGTTGAGGGTAAACCATTAAATGGTGGTCCAACACCTGACGATCCATACCCTATACCACCTGGTAGTGAGAAGAGGCTTATGTATGTTGTATCAACTAATAAGAAGTATGTTGAGAAACTAGTTGATAACCCCTCTCAAAACATAACAGTTGTTATTGATTATAGAGTTGAGAACTTGTTTAACTATACAGTATTGGATGTCCCTGTACTTATTAAAGGATAGCTCTATACTATTCTCTCCTACCCATAATCTGTTTAAGTATATGTCTATAATATATTGTTTCAAACCAGTATGGTACAACTAGGATCAATAACAACAATGTTATATAGATTACTGGTTTTACAAGGACTATGTATGTTAAAGCTGTAGCTGTAGAGAATACTGCAAAGACTAGGGATCTTGGTAGTATAAGGCCTTTTATAACAATGTAAGCTGCTAGATATGGTGGTAGGTTTTTAGAAACAGCATAGTCTCCACTTTCTACTCTAGTAGCAAGACCTAGACGGCAAAGTCTCTCTAGAACTCTCTGAGCCTTACCAGGACTCCTATAACCCATAAGCCTCTGGAAGCCACGTACACTAACTGGTCTCCCATACCTCAATAGCTTATTATAGGCTATAGCTGACTCACGATCAATCATTAACAAGTACACCCTCGATCAATCTATAACTATGGTTTATAGAGTTTAAAAAAGTGTTTAGGATGGAAAATACCTCCTATCTCCTCAATATTAATAGGGTTATTATAGCAGCTGTTAATCCAACAATTAATGCTATAGCTAGTGCTAATCCATCAAAACCTCCTACCCTACTTGTTGTCTCAGTCTCTACAACTGAACTTAGTGTTCCAGCACTACTATGTGTAGGTGTAGCTTTTGGTGGTTCACTAGGTACTTTATCCTCTGGTATAAACCATCTACAACCACTACTTCCTCTTAGTAATTCACCCTGTATCAAGTTGTTATGTACAAGCTCATTATATGGATGCCATCTACTGTCACCACTATAATATACTAGCCTACTATTCCATCCAGCATACCCAGACTCTAGTGTTGATAATATAGAGTCTATATCACTATCCACTAATCCAGTTACTACACCAATACCTATAAGCCATTCTAGTTCATAACCCATTATGTTTCTTAACCATAGTGTAGCGTTCTCCCTATACTCCATTATATCATCAACACTAGTTGCTTGATCTAGAGACATGTTCATCAACTCTACTCTAACACCAATACAGTAGCTTGTAGGCTCTTGCTTACCCCAAACAGGCACTCCATTAACAAGGTCTTCTAGATATACTATAACAACCGCTTCACCAACATGGCTTCTATACATATAAGTGTTATCATCTAGTTTTACAACATCCTCAACTCCATCAAGTATGGATAGATCGTATGTTATACCAGGCTTATTCAGTAGTACTTCACCAGAGAATGTATCCATAGGATCGAAGCATGCATGTAGACTCGGCGTCATAGCTATAACTGCTAGTACTAGTAGTGTTATTAGATACATGTAGTGTCTAGCCATAGCCTCCAGCCTCCATGTAGTATCTAGGAATACTTATTATATAGTACCCGAGTATAGTGACACAATTGTCTCAACACACATGACATTACCTAGGATAGTTGTTGAGGGATTAGCTACGAGCTATGAAGTATAGACTAGTGGGTAGAGTTAGTGAGAAGACACCTAGAGAGGTTATTGTATACAGCTTCTTTGACGCACTGTGTTTCAGCCTACTCTGGGTGGTACGAGCACCGTTTCCCGCCCTAGGTCATTGGCGGTCTCTGTAGGGCGGTTCATCACGGTTTCTCTCTACCAGAGGCATATAGCCCCCAGTAGAGGTAACCCAAGTAACTACTATCATAGTAAAGCTTATAAGTATTAAAGAAGGAGTAAACAGACACTCATACACAACAGACACCATAACAGAAAGAACACAAAAACACCCACAAAAACTCTAAAAACCCGCAAAGAAGAAACTGTTACTTACCCTACCTTAAGGCTCTAGGTTTTACTGGTCTTGAATACGGTCTACTAGGTGCTTTCACTAGTTTAACAGCTCTTTCTGCAAACATAGCTATTGGATGGCATATTGACCGTTATAGAGCACTACCTATATTCATATCAGCACTACTACTAGATACTGTGTCATTCCTACTACTAGCATCTAGTGTTAAAACACTAATTATAATCCATAGCTTCCTAATGGGATTTACTGGACAAGTCATGCACCTCTCATACACAGTACTCTTAAGCAGACTTGTACCCGAAAGAGACTACCACTACACATACACTTATGTATCAGCACTATCACAGCTAGGAAACGGCTTTGGATCAATACTTGGCTGGATACCAGGTATTATAGCATACTATACTCTACAACCCATAGTAGACGCCTATAGATACATTATAGTAGCTACATCACTATCAAGACTAGCTCTCCTACCAGTACTACTTAGGATAAGGGAGAGAGTTGTTAGAGAAAAGGCTTCTAGAGAAGGGGCTATAGAGGTTCCATGGAGAGTTATTGGCAAGTTTGTTTTTGTAGAATCACTTATAGGTTTTGGAGCATCAATTAGTATACATAATATTGACTACTACTTTGTACTCAAATACGGTATTGGTAGTGGAGAACTTGGTACAATGTACTCTTCTATACAGTTCTTTATGGCATTCACTATGTTTACACTACCAGATCTAGCTGAACACGTTGGAGGACCCTTAAAACTATACATAGTTTTAACATCAACAAGTATACCATTACTCCTAGCTATAACCTTGTTAAACAACTATTTAGTAGCTGCTATAATATATGTTGTACGTACAATACTAATGAATGTAGCGTCACCGCTATTTACAGCATTCCAGATGAGACTAATACCGCCAGGCTACCGTGGACGTGGATATGCAGTACTAAGTCTATCATGGACACTACCAGCTATACCTGGTAGAGGGTTTGGAGGATATCTATTAGACCTAGATCTAGAGCTTCCACTAAGACTTACAGCATTAGTCTATCTAGTAGCAATACTTTCTCTAACAATACTATTTAAGAATAGAAGAGACAAAGATGTGGAGACAGCTACTTTGTAGATAACCTCTCT
Organism: uncultured Desulfurococcaceae archaeon; assembly: GCA_964480805.1. Taxonomy (GTDB): domain Archaea; phylum Thermoproteota; class Thermoprotei_A; order Sulfolobales; family Desulfurococcaceae; genus CAYZRH01. The sequence goes on along the minus strand of CAYZRH010000006.1, from coordinate 22,519 downwards.
ACTAAAAACTCTATAACACTCTTCTTTAAATCAACCATTTCACTAGACAATATCTCTACACTCTTCTCTAATTTAGACAACCTATTCTCTACAGAATCAAACCTACTATCTACATACAGTCTCAGATCGTTGTATCTATTATCAATATATGCTCTTAAATCTTCAAACCTACTATTCATGTCAAGCCTCAAATAATCAATCCTCTTATTTATCCTTATGTAAAACACTTACTATTCCACAATCCATTTTAATAAACTACGCATATGTTTACTAGTAGTTTATTGTAGAAGTGTTTTGTAAGGGAATCGCCACTCTACATTAGACACTTTACAACTACCTTCTAGGTTCGATAATGACTAGTTCATACTCATATAGTTTCTCTAATGTAGTTGTTAGATTATTGTTTTCTATGATGTAGTCAAGAGTTTTCTTAGATAAGGGTGTGTAGACTTTATAGCTATCTTCTCCATTTACTTCTATAGTAATCCTTACATTATCTATAGGAACAACTGTTCTAGGTGGATGGACTGCTTCTGCTGTACTATATGGTGGTAGTGGTTCTTTCACTTTCCCAATACTTGTAGCTAGTACTTTCTGGTTATAAGTGTGGTTGAGGAGGTGGATAACATATCTATCACCCTGCCTATACGCTTCAACAGCTACCGTCTCTGGAGCATCTACTTGTATAGGTGGTTTACCCCCAACCTCTCTTACAGAATTCCTTATCAAAGCCATGTACTCTGGCAACCCCGTTCTCCAATAGTGCCTCCCTAGTTGTCCAGAGAAGTATATAGAGGAGCCATTGCCATATCTGTTATAGACTATTGCTGGTGAGTCTAGTTTTGATATATAGGGTGGTGGCGATCTTCCGAGAGTGTACTCGTAACCCCATATACCTCCAGCTAAGCCTATTTGTGCTAGTTCTTCACCAGTTGTTAAACCAGCTAGTGCGTGCCATCCAAGTACTGGTGCTACACGTTTTCTAGTAAAGACGTAGCTCATATCACCCCATAGTATCAATTCCTTATCTAAGCCATTAAACAGTCTATGCTCCTTCTTAGTAACGACAACATAGCTCCACGGCTGTCTAAAGACACCCTTAAGCTCTACTCCAAGAACACTTAATAGAGAATACTCGTATCTACGAATACACTCCTCGTTACGTGTTGAAGCCATATAGGTAGCTACTAATCCACCACCACTTCTAACATACTCTTCTATAGCATGGCTAGCACTATCTGATAGACAAGCAGTATTAGCTAATACTACAACTCTATACTTCACCAAGTTATCGTAGACAAGATCTCTTTCAGAGATAAAGTCTACAGGCAGATGGCTATGGACTAAGCCATAGTAGAAACCACGTACTTCATCAACATAGTGTTCAGGGTGATCACGTCCATAGTGGTCACGAGTAGTATTAGATATAACAACGCCAACATAACGTATTGGTTCAACACCATCAAGATACTCTTCAACAACCTCATGTTCATGGAAAACTTCTTCAATAGCCTTAATACTAGATGGATCTTGTTTATAGGATATAGAGAATACTAAAGCCCATGGAGAACCGCTAGCTATAATAGCCTCTCTAAGCCCCTGCCGTATAGCTAGGGGTGTTGTAGAAACTGTTGTACGGTAGAGGTGGAAGTAGTTACGTGAAGCCCATACAGGCTTACCGCCGGCCATAGCCCTTGTAAGCTTAACCATTTCTGTTATAAATCCTGGAGGCTGGTGATCTACTTCACTACATTCAGCAAAGACTACGTCCATGTAGTCACGAGCTAGTTCTACAACTTTATTAGTACGTCCAGCCCACCCGCCTGGATGGCTGTTGTACATGAACAGCTTATCTGGTGCTCTCTTCTTAGACAACATGTATAGTTCACGGATCTTCTCTACAATAACACTGTACCTCCACTCCCATAGAGCTCTCCACCTACTATCACTCCATAGAGGCTTAGTAGGCATTTCATAACCATGTTCTCTACGAAACTTCTCCCTACACCACTTACAGTAACATGCTCTCTCAATATCTGGTTGGTAACGGAAGCTGTCAAGAAAAAGACCATCAACACCAAGTTCTACTACCTCCTCAACCTCCTTCTTAACACAATCCATAAATGGAGAGTTTATACATATCTGAGGCCATTCAGGCTCATAAGCTCTAGCACCATATGGTATGTGTTCAAGTATTATTGGCTCACCATCCTTATTCACTTGAGCCCAATCACTATGGATGCTATAGACATACTTGTTAGCAGTATGACCGATCATGGCGACAACACGTATACCCTTCTCCTTAGCAGCTTCTACAGCTTCTCTAATAATATCGCCCTTCATTTTAGAGTGTATGTAGCCTGCAGCCCCGTCACGATAGTATATACGGCCCCATGGGTCTCGGGCAAATATTACTAGTACATTAGCTTTTACCCGTGAAGCTAGTTTTACAAGTTCTCTACCATTAAGCTCTGGTACATAGATACCGTATCGATCCTCTATATTGAACTGTAGTACACGTACTGGTTTCTCCCACCAATACCCCATTATACATGCTCCCTCTAGAGAATGTGGTGCATCTTCTATAGGGTTTTAATAGTTAGCTTCCTAGATCAAAGCTATATTATATTACCTAGAACTAGTATCATGGATAGAACACCTACAATAAGCTGTAGAGCTAGGAGGAAGACAACTACATCAGCTTCTCTAACACCATCCTTAAACCTACTTAGAAACTTTATAGCAAAATGTGTAAGACTATATGTTTTAGGATAGGGTGGTTTTAGAAAACCATTACTATCCGGTATGCCGAAATTCTCTTTATAAACACCATTCTTTAAACCACGTAGAAATAGTACTAGCTCTATAAAGTATAGTGTAAACAATAGTACACCAAACTTCTCAAAATTACCGAGTATGACGAGGCTAGCATAGTATGCTCCAACACCATAAGTCATACTATTACCTGGGAAGACACGTGCTGGATACCAGTTGTAGTATAGGAATACAGCTAGTGTTGAAGCCATTATAATGGCTGCATAGGATACATAGTATACATGGATAGCCCATGAATAGACAGCTGTAAAAACCATTAATATAAAGCCCATACCTGCTTCAAGACCATTATAGCCTGCAAGCATGTTGAACGCATTAGACGCTCCAAGAATACCTATTGGTACTAGGACTAGAGGGTAGATCCATCCAAGATTAATTTGTCCAAGGAATGGTAGAGACATTGTTGATACACCAGCCTTTATAACAACAAGTGGTAGTGCTAGTAAGCCCATAAACAGTATCCTCCACCTAGCTCTTAAGCCCTTCTTCCACCCGAGAATATCGTCTAGAAAACCTAGGAAGCTAGCCATAAACAATAGTAGGCTTAAAGCCATGAAAGACTCGATCTTATAGAAACAGCCATCAACGTATCTATAGAGAGCAATAAGTGTTAGTATACCAAAACTAGCTCCAACAGCAACCCATACACCACCGGCTTCTGGAACTAATGGCTTATCTGGCTTATTCATATCCTTACCAAGAAAGCCTAGTCTATACGTTATCTTTATCCAAGAACTTATACCAATAGATGTGGCAAGCACTCCAATAAAACATGATATTATAATGTATGCTATATCATGCAAAGACTCTACACACCTAAGCTACCTTACGAGATGTAGTATAAGCACTAAAACCACTATTATAAACAATACTATAGATACAATAAATATAGTTCTCTCTAAACCACTACTAGGCATTCTCAATCTATGCTCTCTCTTAACAACAGGCTTTGGAGCTACAGCCTCCCTCTCTCTAGACTCTATAACCCATGTAGCTGGTCTTGGAATATACTCAAGCTCTTTCTTACTAATACATTCAATACTAGATAATGCATTCTCTATCAAGTCGAGGAAGTTTCTTAGATTACGAAACCTTGGACTAGACTTAATCATTTCTACAACTTCTCCTCTATAACAAGCTAGACTAGATAAAGCCCTTCTAACACGTTCATTAGATAGGAACTCTGTAAACAACTCCCTCGGATCACATACACCTCCACGACATAGATCGTTTATTGAAGAAACTACACTAGAGAGTTTTACAAGATACCAGTCAATACTCCTACCATAACCAACTTCTGTAACAAAATAGTCTACAAGTCTATCAATCATTGACAACTACTCTAAACACCAACCCCTCCTCTATCATGGATAAAATATATTGTCTATAGAATACTATAAATATTTAATCAAAACCCTGTATTCATCAAGATACTGTCTAGCATAACGTGTTTTAAGGAAAATCTCTAGATCAGCTAGTAAGACTAGCTTACCATTCTCAATAAAAGCTACTCTACTACCAAGGTCTATTGCTTCAACAATACTATGTGTCACATGGAGAGCTGTGAAACCAAGCTTCCTATGTACATCTTTTAAAAACCTACGACCAGCTACTCTAAGCCTTGGATCAAGAGCTACAAGTGGTTCGTCTAGAAGAAGCATTCTAGGCTCTACAACAAGTGCTCTAGCCAGTGCAACACGTTGTTGTTCACCACCACTAAGCTGTCTAGGATATTTCTCTAACAAGTGATCTATCTCTAGTATAGAAGAAATACCTCTTACACGCTTATCTATCTCATCAGCCTCTAACCCTCTAGTCTTTAAACCATAAGCTATGTTTTCATAAACACTCATATGTGGGAATAATGCGTAGTTTTGTGGAACTATGGCAAAACCACGTTTCTCTGGAGGTAGACTGGTGACGTCTACTCCATTGACAGCTATCTCCCCTTTTAGAGGCTTTATAAAACCAGCTAGTGTGTGTAGGAGAACTGTTTTACCAACACCACTAGGACCCATAACAATAAGATACTCTCCACTCCTTATCTCAAGTAGTGGTATCTCTAATTTGAATTCATGGAGTTTAACAACCAGGTCCTTTATAACAATCACTTCTTAACCACCGTCTTAAGTAGTGTAAATACTGTTAGTGATATTAGTACGAGAACTATTGATATTGATATAGCGTATTTTAGTCCATAAACGTTAAACCACTCTATAACAAGTATGTTTGCTGATTTAGGATAGTATGCTATGACTAGTATAGCACCTACTTCACTAACAGCTCTAGCCCATGAGAGTATTGAACCAGCTAATAGGCTATGGGTTGACAACGGTAGTATTATTGTATAGAATGCTCTCCACCTAGATGCTCCAAGAGACCTTGCTACATATACTATGTCTGGATCAATGTTTCTAAAACCTATCTTCAATGTATCAATCATTATAGGTGCTGATACAAAAGCCATTACAAAGACTATACCCCAGAAACTATCCTCTACACCAACACCTATAGAGCCTAGTATGTTGCTAAACAACCCTAGTCTACCATAAGCTATAAGGATCATTATACCAGCTATGGCATGCGGTATCATTAAGGGTATGTCTATAAGTGCTTCTAAAAAATTCTTACCCATAAATTCATGATACGCTAGAATATACGCTAACGGTAGACCCATGGCTAGTAGTATAAGTGTAGACGTTGTTGAAGCAGTTAACGTAATATATAGTGAATTCCATGCCTCACTAGCTAATACTGGGTCTTCAAAAAGAGATTTCTTGAAAACCACTGGATCAACGGCTATGAATAGAGCTATCAAAGGTGATAGTAGGAAGAGTATTATAGTTGATGCTAGACAGACAACAACGATCATGAAGGGCTCTATACTAGACAGTCTACCCCTCAATATAGTCTCTCAACTCCTCTGGCAGTTCTCCACCATATATGTATTTATCAAGATACTTCTGTCCAAGAGATTCAAATACTTGTCTACCAGTACTGCTTAGAAGCATTTTTACATACTCAATAGCCTCCTCTCTATGTGGTGCGTTTAATGGTATTGTTACTCCATAAACTATAGATGACATTGGTATAGACTTCTCCTTACCACTACCAACAAGTATATGGACTACTACATGGTTATAGAAGTCCTCATGGCCGGGGTTTCCAAGATTTATCTCTACTGGGAGCTCTATATAGCTTAGACTATGTTGTATGGCTACACTACGGTACTCAAAAGCATAGTCTATAGAGCCTGTTTCAAGTAGTGCTATCAAGTCTACACTTTTAGAACGTATAACTAGATCATCTTCTCTAACATCTATTGACGCTGGTATGTAGACGTCTATGATCGATTTATTGTATTCTATATAAGCATTCAACTTGTCTAGTATAAGTTCTTTAAGGATGCTTGTGTTGTTGTAGTATAGGCTAGCAAGTGCTATTAAACCTACAGCACGGTATCCACATGGGTCTTTATTAGGGTTTGAGAAGCCCCATTTAACATCTGGTTTCATAAGTACTTCATACCACTTATCTGGATCACTCATTATCTCACTAGCATATCTAGATTTGTTTGTAAAAGCTAGTACTAGTTCATTAGTTGCAAACCCTACATACCAGTTAGCATAACCTGGTATTAGGAAGTCTCTTATAAGCCTATAATCAGCTACAGCTACAACATCAGCTCTCCTACCAAGATCAGTTATCTTCCTAACAGCTTCAACACTACCACTAGCTTCAACATATACATCAACGCCAAAACGGCTACTATAGATTTCTGAAAGAGTATCAAGGGGCTTCTTAAGAGAACCAGCACAAAAAATCTTAACTGTAATACTACTGCTATGGGTAGTGTTGTAGATTATGTAGAAAGCTATGATAATAGATAAAACAACTACTCCTAATAAGGCCATTATCTTCCTAGACATTATCTCTCACCAAGTAGAGCTAGAATAGCATGTAAAATATTTAACTTTTATCTGATAAAAGATAAAATCTAGAAATTATCACACATAAAGCTAGTAGATTTATTAGCCAGTGCATACAAGCATGTATCTAGGTGTTTATATGCCTAAGCGTACAACTATCATACTAGATGACGACTTATATGAAAGACTTGTAATAGAGAGTATTAGGAGATATGGAACTTCACGTGCTTTATCAAAAGTAGTTAATGAACTCTTGAGAGAGAGTTTAGAGACTGAAAAGGAGTTGTTAGAATTAATATATTCTGAGAAAGTAGCTACAATAAGTTCTGAAGAGTTTGAAGAATTCCGTAGAGAGCTTGATAAGAGGTTTATTGAGAGATGATAATAGATACAACATACCTACTACCACTAGCAGGTATTGATGTTAAACAAGATCTATTGAAGGCTATTGTGGAGAGAAGAGTATCTAATATAAGTTTAAGAGATTTAAAGATAAATCTTATATCATTATTTGAATTACAGGCAAAGGCTTATAAACTAAATGTACCTTCATGGAGAGTAGTAAAAGCTATTAGAGTTATAGCTAAAGCTTTTCCAGTAATACCGTTTTATCACTCTAGGATTATAGAGACTGCATATAGTATAGGGAACTTGTTAAGAGATTATATAGACTCTATAATATTATCAACAGCTGTAGTTCTAAGAGAAGATCTTATAACAGAGGATAAGGACATACATAATATAAAAAGTTTTATCCATGATAGGTACGGTATAAAGATACTTAGATATAGAGACATTGTTTCGTAGAATACGGGGAAGATCCCTGTTTCCCAGCTATCTCAAATGGGATTCTATGAGCTTATAGTTGGAAATATGGAATAGGTTAATAGCTAGGAAGTTTTAACCAACTTATAGTTAAAGCGATCAGTAGTAGTCTCCAAGTATCCACCAATTCCCAATACTTATATTCTTTAAACCATTCCTCTTAGCTATCTCTAGTGAATTATATGCGTGTCTACGGCTTGTTGGAGGCAAGTCTCTAAGAAGGTAGTCTGGATGGAAAGCTAGTAGACGGTAGGGTATCTCAGGGTTTAGTTCTGCTAGAAACTTTGTTATACCATTAACTTCTTCATCATCAACATATCCTGGTACAAGCAAAGTACTTACAACAAGTAGTGGAACCTCCGGTCTATCACTAAACCTTCTAGCAACACGCTTTACATTCTCAAAAACAAGCCTACCATCAACACCAGTTAAAGCCTCATATACACTAGGGCTCCAAGCCTTAACATCGATCTTTACAATGCCGCCAGTCTCAAGACTAAGCTCTACAGCTTGGTCAAGGAGGCTGGGGTTCATAAAACCATTAGTCTCCCAACATACACGGAAAACACTCAATCCCTGATCAGCTGCAGCTTCAACCATGGCTTTAGCAGCTTTTAATGCATGTATGATCTGTGGACCAGGGTCTCCTCCAAAGAAGCATACACATGTTGTCTTCCTTGATACAGCTTTTACTAGATCATCTATTGATATTAACGGCTTACCCTTTGAAGCCATGTTCCGGTACTCCCAGTTTTGGCAGTAGAGGCAGTCTAGGTTGCATGCTCCATAGAATACAGCTATGTTATAATAGCCTCTTTCAGCACCACTTGGTACTAGTGAGTATTTTGGATAGCCAGTACCAGTAGCTCCAGGGCATACCCAGTCTGCAACACAGTTTGTTGGATGAGGGTCTAGATAGTATAGTCCTACTGCTTCACTCGGGTAATCCATCTTATACATAAGCCTGCCATTAACGTTCATTACAAGCCCACAGTAGCCTAGTCCACCACACGGTATTCTACACTGGTTACCACATACATTACATGCTACTCCATCAACTGCATGCGGGGGCTCTAGTGGTAGCTTATGTCTAGCTCTAGCTCTCCTATGAACATCCCTTATGATCTCCCTTGCTTCACTATACCTTCTACGTAGACAATCAACACATACACCAATAACACTTGATACAAGCCTACTCTCTCTACCACAGACAAGGCATTTACCCAAAAACCATACACCTATATAGAATAGATTGTCTAAGACACTCATAAACCATATCTATAAAACTAGTGATTAGACTGTATTTCTTTAGAAACTAGTTCTACATAGTTTACCTAGATGAAATACTCTCTATAGAGTTTAAATGACTACTATCCTCTAGACACGAGTATCCTCTCCTAAAAACCTTGTATAGCCTCCTTCTAGATCACGGTATGAGACTAGGAAGTATTTCGTATTATAGGCTATATAGTGTTCTCCACAATAGTCTATCCCAATAATACCAATATTATCCCCACCCCATACTCTAGTAACCCAGTCTACTACAGCATCCATAGATTTTTCTAGACTATAGCCTTGTCTTACAAACTCTGATATCCTTAAACAAGGTAGTGAGTACATAATAACCTCTCCAAGACCAGAGGCTGCTAGTGCTACATACTTGTCTGCATAAAAGCCAGCACCAGGTATTGCTGAATCACCTACACGACCAGGTAGTTTAAGCCATACACCACCAGTGCTAACACCAGCTACTAAACAACCACTACTGTCTAGAGCTACAGCTCCAATGGTGTCCATTAAACCGGTCTCTAAAGCAATTCTAAGATTCTTCCTAAAATAGCTCCAACCACCCTCCCTATACCTTCTAAGAACACCCCGGTATCTCTCAACAACCTCACTACTAAGCTCGCCAATACCCTCTAAACCCGTTCTACGGGCAAGGTCATCAGCCCCATCTCCAACAACCAATACATGATCAGTCTTCTCTAACACAGTATAGGCTAATCTTATAGGGTTCTTTGGATACTTTACACATGCTACAGCACCCGCAACACCTCTAGAGCCATCCATTAAACCAGCATCCATCTCTCTCACACCAACAAGGTTGAGAACACTGCCAGAGCCAGCGTTGAAGCAACCTGTATCCTCCATATAAGCTATTGCTTCAACAACAGCTTTTAATGCTCCATTCTCTAAGAGGTACTCCCAAGCATAGTCTCTAGCTTCACTTATAGCTTTAACAGCTCTCTCAACACGTTTACGTGGTACTTTCCATGTACCCGCACCACCATGTAGTAGGAGTACTGGTTTAGCCATACAAACCCCCCTCTCCTAATAGGGTATACTATGTTATATGTTTAAGTATAGGTATTCACATGTTAATACTATATGAGGGTTTAGTCTCTATTGATACTAGTTGATAAATGCCTTAGTTTACTAAAGTATGTGGATGTATTTGTTAGAGATAGAGTAGATAATATTTTTAGAGATAGTTTATGGTGTTTAAAGGGTCTTCTCCAATCAATGGGTTTAAACCGTATTGTAAGAAGTGGTTTAGATAATGTAGAGTCTATTGTAGAGAACATATATAGTTATCTTAAGAACAAGTACAGGCTTGTAACTAGGTTCTGCAACTTCTATAATAGAGTATTCAATAGTATTGAAAACATATACAGTGTTCTTGATGCTGGATGCGGTACTGGTTTAAATATATGGTTGTTGCTCAACTACGGATTTAAACCAAGAGAGATCGTTTTTCTAGATATAGACTATAGAGCTCTACCTATTCTTAAAAATATTTAGGTAATAGCTTAGTAGTGCATAGTGATGTAGCTAAAACACCTTTAAAAACATCGTCTATAGACACTGTTTTTGCTACAGGGTTATTCCATGAACTACCTAGTCTTAATGCTTTAAAGGAATTCTATAGAGTATTAGTGAAGAGAGGGTATCTTATAGTAGTTGATAGAGTATCCTATAGTGTGCCAAGAAAGCTTCTATGGTTTAAGAGATTGTTTAAAGCCTACATACTACATAGGAATCCTGAAACACCATATACTGTTAATGAGGTAGCTAGTTCTATAACAAGCTATGGCTTTGACATAGTCTATATGGATATTGTTAAAGGCTATGGTAGAGACACTGTCTATATACTAGCTAGTAAGAGGTAGTTTAATATAGTGTACTCTATTACTCTATTATAGTGATTGAGTATATAGTGTTTTAGTATAGAGGATGCATGGTCTTGGCTGAACTAGAGCTCCCACCTATAGAGGCTCTGCCCCTACCGTTTAAGCCTAAGTATAAACGTTTTACACCAATAGTCTATTCTCTAATAGGTGTACCATTAACTATATCTATAATAGCTTTTATGTATGTCTTAGCGTCTACAATATCCTCTATTGGTACTGTTGAGGAAACTGCTCCATCAATAGCTCCTAATGCTCTTAGACTGCTTCTCTTTGGAGCACTGTATATTATTAGCTCAGCTATATCATCCTATATACTATTTGATAAACTAAACCACCACCTATACTATAGTGTTCTAGAATCTTTCCTTAGAGCTAGGAGAGAGAATAGAGAAGTATACCCACTATATAGAGCTAGCTTGCTTAGAAAGAATACTCCATCACCAGTAACAGCACTACTACTATGCCTATTCCTAGCCGGTCTACCATACCCTATACTACTATGGTATTTTGAGAAGGCTTTAAGAGAGCACTCACGTATTGAAGAAGAACTATTTATTGGCGGGAGGTATACAGGTAGAATTGACGTTTCAAACCTATTTTTAGATCTTATACTAGTTGGTATAACACTAGGTTTATGGCTATGCTACTGGAGTTATCGTGCTACAAAACTATATAACGAACACATTGATCGTGTGCATAGACGTGTTGTTAAAGAACCGAGTTTTACAGCTACAACACCTCTTCAAGGAGGAGTCTTTATACCAGCTACAATACTCTTTGCTACGGGTGTCTATACATTCCTATCATTATCTGGAGTACCGGTCTATCCAATGCCGATCATTTGTATAGCATCACTATATGCTTATACAGTGTATGTTTTTAGAAATAAACCGTTTATACAGCACGTATTCATACTCCTTGGGCTAGAGTATGTTATACTAGCTTGTCTAGGGCTAGTTGGCTTCACAGGTTTCAACTACTATAGTAGCTTATTTGAAGAAGTTGAGAAACAACTACCTAAAACACATGATCCGTTCATGCTCACCATGGGTATTTTCCAGAACAACCTCATTATAACACTAGCGGCAATTATACCGTATGCTGGAGTACTCTATACAGGGTATGCTCTGTCAAACACAGGCTTCCTATATGGGATAATAATTGGTACACAATACTATAGTGGTAGAGGGTTAAGTGCATTACTACTATTCATAATGCCTCATGCATTTCTTGAACTACTAGCATATGCTATAGCATCAGCTATTGCTCCAAGAGTCTTTAGCCAACCAGTTTCTAAGAGTATACAGCAAGCAATTATAGCTATAACTATACTTCTTATAGCTGCCTTTGTTGAAGCAGTTAGTATCATATTGCTTAAGTAGGGGTGTCTAGGCTATGGAGTATAAGCTTGTATCATTTGATGTATGGGATACCCTTCTCAGACTTGATACAATGCTTGAAGCTATTGGACAAGGTATATCAAGGGTATCAGGGATCGATCTTGAGAAGTGTATTGCTATAGTCTATAGTGTTAGAGAGAAGGTTAGAGAGTTTAGGAAACGTGGAAATCTTAGTGTTGAAGAACTTGTTAGTTTGAGTAGAGAACTTATTGCTGAACAACTAGGTGTTGATCTAGAGATTGTCTACCGTGGTATTGCACGTGGTGTACTAGATGTTGATGAAGACAAACTATTGTTTGATGACACACTAGATGTACTTAAGAAACTGTATAGGAGTGGTTTAAAGATTATAGTATTAGCTAATGTAATGATATGGCCTTCAGCATACACTCGCTTACTACTTGAAAAGACTAGTGTTAGCAACTATATTAGTAGACAGTACTATGCTGATGAGATAAGACACTATAAGCCCTTTCCAGAAGCATTCTATGTTCCTCTAAGAGACTATGGAGTTAAGCCAGAAGAAGCTATACATATTGGTGATTCTGAGATCGAGGATTATAGTGGTGCTTTAGAAGCTGGTTTAACGGCTATACGTGTAGATAGGGGTATTAAAGAGCCTATGAGAAGGCATGATAGAGGGTATGTTGTTCCAGCACTAACACACATACTAGACATAGTACTTAGATAGTATAGAGGTATTTGTTTTGAAGCCTAGATGGGTTTGTAGTAAGTGTGGGTTTAGAGAATATCTAGTAAAGTATTACTGGAGATGCCCTAGATGTGGTTCATCACTAGATATAGATTACCCTAGACTAGTATGGGCTCCACATGGCGAGGGAATGGCTCGTTACTCTAGAATGTTGCCTATAGAGATACATGAGAGTCTTGGTGAAGGAGGTACACCACTAGTTTATAGAGAGTATTGTGGTTTGAAAATAGGTTTTAAACTAGAGTATCTAAACCCTAGCGGTAGTTTTAAGGACCGTGGTACAGTACTAGCATTATCACTTGCTAAAAAGCTTGGATATAAACGGGTTGTTGAAGACACTAGTGGTAATACTGGTATATCTATAGCACTATACTCTAGAGCATACGGTCTATCATCAACAATAGTTGTTCCAAAAACAAGTCATTCTGGAAAGTTATCGTTATTAGAAATGCTTGGTGCTAACATAGTCTATACAAGAGATCGTGGTGAAGCAGCTAGACTTGTTCTTGAAATAGTTGGTAGAGAGGAAGACTACTACTATGTAGCTCATACATGGAGTCCACTATACCCTATAGCTTATAAGACTATTGCTTATGAGTTGTATGAACAAGGGTTTAGAGAGGGTGTTGTAGTAGCACCTATTGGTAGCGGTGGGTTATATCTAGGATTGTACCGTGGTTTTAGAGACCTCTATGAACTAGGCTTTATAGAGGATATACCATTACTAGTTGGTGTACAGGGAGCATCTATACAACACATCTATAGGCTTGTATATGGGAGAGTTGTTGAAGGAGATTCTAGTCTAGCTGATGGATTGATGGTTGAGAATCCTCCTAGACTAGAGGAGATAGTAGGTGTTGTTAGAAAGTATGGTGACGTAGTTGTTGTTAGTAATGAAGAGATTGTTGATGCTCTAAAGTGGTTGCTGTCTAAAGGATTTATTGTAGAACCAACTAGTGCTACAGCATTAGCTGGTTTATGGAAGCTTTTAGAAGAGAAGAAAGACCTTGTTAGAGGAACGGTATATATACCCTTAACAGGCTCTGGCTTAAAAGTTGTTAAAGAGAACACAGCTTTAATGAGAGTTAGACACTAGTTTTATAACTAGTTAAGACAAGTCTAAATATGATAACATATGGGTGAATACAGAATGTTCAGCAGTGTAACACTTGATGCTCTACCAACAGGTTCTAGAGCACGCATTATCAATGTAGCTGCTCCAGGCAGGTGGTCCTATAGACTACTCCAAATGGGCTTTGTACCCGGCAGTATTGTAGAAGTTATTGTTAATAACGGTGCTGGACCAGTTGTTGTACGTGTTATGGGTGTAACAGTTTCTCTTGGACGAGGTATTGCCCGTAGAATACTTGTTGAACCTCTTAGATAGCCCTTTCTCTATTCTATAGATAAGCTTTTTAGAGGTTTAGACAGATCTAAATCTGGTTGACTCTTCATGGGAGATCGTGGAGAGACTAGAGAAATAACTGTAGCTGTTATGGGTCAGCCAAATGTTGGTAAGTCAACATTATTCAACATACTTACTGGTAGGAATATACATGTAGCTAACTGGCCTGGAGTTACTGTTGAGAAGCATGAGGGCTGGAGGCTTTACCGTGGATACAGTATACATTTTGTTGACTTACCAGGTATCTATGGCTTATCAGCTTCTACTCTTGAAGAAGTTATAGCTCGTAACTACCTGCTTAGCGGTAAACCAGATGTTGTACTTGTACTTGTTGATAGCACTATACCAGAGCGTACAATGTATCTCTTGATCGAGGTTTTAGAGCTCTTCCCTAAGACCATAATTGTCTTTACTAAAGCTGATCTAGCACATGCCCATGGAGTCCACATTAACCCGTCCATACTATCTCATAGACTTGGAGTACCTGTTGTAATGGTTTCTTCAGTAACTGGTTTAGGATTCTACGAACTACTTGATACCATTGTTAAGGTTTATGAGGGGAGGGTTGGTAGGAGAGATGTTTTAAGAGTGGATTATGGAGAGTTAGAGGCTTTTATAGATGGTGTTGTAGAGGCTGTAGAGGGTAGTGAGGTTTCTAAACAGTACCCGGTTAGATGGGTCTCGGTACGTTTACTAGAGGGTGATAGTGAGTTATTGGAGAAGGTTAGAGCTTGTTGTGGTGAAGATGTTGTTAGGAAGGTTTTAGGTATTAGAGATGAGGTTATTAGAATATTTCATAGAAGGCCTGAAGAGCTATTTGCTTTAAAGAGGTTTAATTATCTCAACAATTTATTGTCTAAAGCTGTTGTTAGAGTTGGTAGACTAGGTATTCATAGATTCTTTGACAAGCTATTTCTAAACACACTCTATGGCCCATTTATATCTCTGGCATTCCTCCTACTAGTCTTTATCATAGTATTTACACTAAACACTGGATTCCCATTAAACATAGTCTTTGAGTCCATGGGATTATCTGAATTAGCGTGTTTTCTAGAAGACTATAGTCTAGGCTCTCTAATGGAGTATGCTATAGGCTTTCTAGGAGATCTTGTTGGCTCAGCTGTACCGGGTAACCAAGAGTGGTTGCACAGCCTTGTTGTTGACGGAGTTATTGGAGGTGTTGGAGCAGTACTTGCCTTCCTACCACTAATCTTCCTCGTATCACTATTTCTAGCAATACTTGAAGACTCTGGAATTGCTCCAAGAATAGCTGTTAGCCTCCATATACTGTTTAAACGTATAGGCTTGTCAGGCCATGCAGTATTCCCTATAGTTCTTAGTCTTGGATGCAACGTACCCGGCGTAATAGCTACTCGTGCAACACCTAGTTTTCGTGAAAGACTAAGGCTTATAACAACACTTGCTTTCATACCATGTCAGGCTAGACTTGTTGTTGTACTAGCTTTTGCGTCAGCTATCCGTGGAGTCTATGGGTTGGCTATAGTATTGCTAGCTTATCTAGTATCATTCACTGTATTCGCTATTATAAACAAGCTACTGCTAGTCTATGATGTTAGGAGGGGTTATAGTGAAGAACCAGAGCTGTTGCTAGAACTACCTCCAGTCCATAAGCCTCTACCAAAGGTTGTGTGGTGGCTTACATGGGATTCTACAAAACATTTTCTTAAGAAAGCTGGTTCAATAATATTCTTGTTATCTATAATTGTATGGTTTCTACTATACTATACACCAGCTCTAGAACCAGCTAGTAGTCCAAGTGAGAGTATTGGTGCTCTATTAGCAAGTGTTTTCTCACCACTACTATACCCTCTAGGACTAGACTCTAGACAAGCATGGATGATGACGTTTGCCTTAATGGTTGGCTTTATAGCTAAAGAAGCTGTTATAGGTACACTATCAATCATATCTGGTGAGGAGGATATGGCTACCGCATTAAGGGGTGTTATTGGATTAAATGACGCACAGATAGCTTCACTAACACTATTCACAATACTCTATGTACCATGTCTAGCAACAATAGCTGTAGTATACATGGAGTCTCGTAGTTGGAAGACAACACTAGCAGTTATAGCACTAATGATGGCAACAGCCTATATAGTATCAGTACTAGCTTATCTTATATCAATAGCATTTACTTAAACAAGCTCTAACTATGGATCAATACCTCTCTCCTTCATACAACCAACTATTTTATCAACATAAAGAAGCAAATCATTAATTATACTACCCAGCTCTTCTAAAACAAGCCCATGATCTATGCTAGCATACATGTGGACAATAATATTCCTTAAACCAACAACCCCCTAACTCTGCTAACTAAACCCTCTTCTATATCGCATAACCTACTTGTCTCTAATATAACTTCCTTATATGTATCTGGAACTCTAAAACTAGATTCTGATAACAAGTAGCTAGATAGATCGATAATAAACTCTACAGCTATATGAATATATCTCTCCATAACTAGTAGAAGTCTATGATTTTCTAAAAAACCTCTTCTCTATCCATAGTAGTTAGTTCTTTTAATAAATCAATAGCTTCTCTAAATCTCTCATATCTCTTTAGAAAACATTCTCTCAATATCATTCACCATCCTCTTCTTAAACCATCTTGCTATAAACCTAAAATCGTCAAACTTCTTTAAAGTATCTAGCTGATCTCTAAATAAAGCCTCTCTATCACTACAGTATATTATCCTCCCACGACTATATACATCCATTCTTAATACAATAGATGCTTTAGACAAGTCTACAAGATCAATGTCTTCATCAATAATAGCTAATAGTTCTTTAAATACTCTAAACCTCTCCCTATCTGATACATGATCGTAGAACCTTAAAGCTACATCTATATCGCTTTCTCTTGTAGCTCTACCCTCAACAACTGATCCAAACAAGTATGCATACACTACATACTCTCTATACCTATCTTTAATAAGAGCATTCATCTTCTCAATAAATTCCTCAATAGACACGCTCTTGTTATACAATCTCTACTACCATTAGTAGAGTATATTCTATAAGAAATAAATAGTTATTTAGTTAATGAAGCTATACTATTCTACTCTACTTATTGATATGACAAACTCCATATCATCTATTACCCACTTTCTTGTATACTCCAACAACTCTACCCTATCTAGCGGTTTTTTAGTAAACACTATCTCTACAGCTCTTACTTCACCAGCTATATAGTCTCTACGTTTCTCCAACAACTCTACAGCTTCTTCTGGAGCATAGACTAGTGCTTTAATCCTAGCATCAAGAGGTAGATCCATCTCCTTCCTCATAACCTGTATCCTACGTACAATATCACGTGCAAGCCCATCAGCTAGTTCTTCTCTAGACAATTTTGTATCAATAGCTATACTACCCCACTTAGTCTCAACAACACTATATCCACCAGTATATACTGGTGTTATCCTTACATCATCTCTTTCAATAACAACTTCTATACCATCAACAACTGCTTTATGGAAGCTATTATCTATAATATCTCTAGCAACAACACCCTGGTTCCCATTAATATACTCTACAACTTTCTTTGTAAAACCTCTATATTTAGGTCCTAGACGGCTGTAGACTGGCTCCACTCTATAACTTGTAATCTCCCTAATCTCTTCTAGTGCTTTAACAGAGACCTTGCGGGAGTTAACAGTATCTGCTATAAAGCTACTGTATCTATTAACAACATCTACTACACCCTCATCACTAGTATATACAACAACTTCACGAACTGGCTGTCTAAGCTTAATACCTGCTTTCATACGGGCAGCAGCTACAGCTTCATATAGTCTACGTATAACATCCATAGCATCCTCAATCTCTCTAGATATAAACTCTCTTCTAACAACCGGCCAGTCCATTAAATGTATCGATAACGGTGCACCTTGTTCAGCTTTCCTTACAAACTCCTGATACACTTTTTCAGTAAAGAATGGTATAAATGGAGATGCTATTACAAGCCATGTCTTTAGTACATGGTATAGTGTAGCATATGCTGTCAGCTTATCAACAGTATTCTCTTCAACCCATACTCTAGGCCTTATAAGCCTTATATACCAGTGGCTAACATCTTCAACAATAAATCTTCTAATCTCACGAGCTGCTTCATGTACATAGTATTTCTCTAAAGCATGTGTGACTCTATCAACTAGACTATATAGTCTAGACAATATCCATTTATCCTCAAACCTTAAATGATCAGTGTAGTTTTCAAGCCTGTGCTCCACTGGATCAAACTTATCGAGCTCCATATATGTTGAAGCGAATACGTAGACATTCCATGCTATAGACAGATCTCTCTTAACTTCTTCAATAAACTTCCATGAAAACCTTAGATCCTCCCATACAGTATTCTGTAGAATCCATAGCCTCAGCGGATCGCGTCCAACACGTTCTATAGCTTCATCAGTACCAACATAGTTTCCAAGACTCTTATGCATCTCCCTCCCATACTCGTCAAGAGCAAATCCATGAACTAATACACTACGGTAGGGTGCTTTATCAAAACCTATAACACCTGATCTTAAGAGGCTGAAGAACCATCCACGTATCTGGTCATGTCCTTCAACTATAAAGTCTATAACGATCTCGCTTGGATCAAGCTTTTCTGGATGGCCACGTGCAGCATAGAATGATATACCACTATCAAACCATACATCAACAACATCTGGTACACGCTTCATCAACTCACCACATACTGGACACTTAAAAACTACTTTATCAACCCACGGCTTATGGAGCTCCCTTAGCTCTACACCACTCAGCTTCTTAAGCTCATCTCTACTACCAATAACTACACGGTGTCCATTAGGGCATGTCCATACTGGTAGTGGTGTACCCCAGTAGCGTTGTCTACTAAGAACCCAGTCTTGTAGATTCTCAAGTATATGGTATAGACGGTCTAGAGCCCATTTTGGTATCCAGTTAACCTTACCCGCTTCCTCTAATAGCTTCTCCTTAAGCTTTGTGACACGTAGTATCCACTGTCTAGTAGCACGTAGTACAACTGGTGTCTTACATCTCCAACAAACAGGGTATCTATGTTCTACTGTATCAGAGTATAGTAGTGCCCCAAGACTCCCCAAGTCCTCTATAATCAACTTATTAGCATCACGTACACGTAGCCCATAGTATCTCTTAACATCTTCTGTAAACCTACCCTCATCATCAACTGGTGAAACAATCTCTTCAACACCAACCCTCTTAGCTACAACATAGTCTTCAAAACCATGGCCAGGCGCTCCATGTACAAAGCCTGTGCCCTCATATAATGTGACAAAATCTGGAGCCAGTACAACTCTATGATACTTAGCAACCCTCTTCTGTAGATCAAGGATGTCTTCTAAAGGATTCTTATACTCTATACCCTCAAGATCCCTTCCACTAACTTCTTCAACAACACTATAATCACTTACACCAATCTCCTCCATAACCTCTTTAACACGTGTTTTAGCAACTACATAGGTTTCATCACCAACTCTAACCTTTACATAAACAGCATCTGGATGGGCCATAACAAACATGTTAGCTGGAAGAGTCCATGGAGTTGTTGTCCATATTAGCAAATACTCCCTATCTCTACCACGTATTGGGAACTTAACATATATACTTGGATCCTCTAAAACATGATACTCAATCTCATATTCAGCCAGTGTTGTTGAACACCTTGGACACCAGTATACAACCCGGTACTCGTTATCAAGCAATCCCTTCTCACTAGCTTTCTTAATCAACCACCACTCAGCTTCAATATACTCATCTTTTAGTGTTAGATATGGATCGCTCCAGTCCATGAAAACACCTAGTTCTCGAAACCACTTTGTCATAGAGTCTAGGTTTCCAAGAGCAAAACTTCTACACTCTTCAATAAACTTTTCAACACCAATCCTCTCCTCAATCTCCTTCTTAACACGCACACCCAGTCTCTGCTCAACCTTAACCTCAATAGGTAGTCCATGGCAGTCATATCCAGGCTTATCATAAACCCAGTATCCACGCATACGGTTAAACCTTAAAATAACGTCTTTAAGACACTTATTCCATGCTGTACCAATATGTGGTATATCTCCAGACGGGTACGGTGGACCATCTATAAAGAGGAACTTCCTCCTACACTTCATATTCTTCTCTTTAACAAGTTCATAAACACTCTCCCTCTCCCAAAAACTCTTAACCCAATCCTCAACCCTGTGTGGTTCATAGTATCCTGTTATCCTACCAACTACTGGCAAAACAATATACACCCTACACTAAAGACGCTATCAAAGAGATAACAACACGTCTTATAACTTATAAAACCTACTATCATAGGGACTAGGTATGAAGTTAGCCTATTTCATAGATCTAGAGTACTAGATAAATGGTCTATAAGGTAATGCCTAGCTTTTCTCCTTAACCAAGTATAGTGTCTAGTATCCTACAAGATTCTATTACAAGGTCTATAACATACTTGCTAAACAATATGGGTATAATACATGTATTTAAGAGATAAGGATATTGTAGTAAACATTATATAGATAAACAAGTTCATCCTAGAATAATTAACAGTTAATACAATAGCATCTTTATATAAGAGCATATACTATAGAGTAACTAGGTGGTTTTATCCATGTCTATTTATTTAAGACTCTATACCATATCCTCACTCATAATTATTGTTGTCTTAGTCTTACTAATAGTATTGAATGCTAGTGGCTTAGTAGAAGTCCCTGGTCTTGTACGTGAGAAGCTTGTTAGTGGTGTAGAAGGTGTTTCTGTATCAGCTAGTATTAACTGGGATTACTCATCAGCTAAGTATATACCAGTAATACTGAGCATATCTAATAATGGCGATAAACCAGTTGTTGTAGAAGGTATTGTTAATGCTAGAGCTAGATATGATGGTTCATGGAGGAGTGTTAAAGCATCACCAGCTATAAGCTTACCAGTAACTATAGAGCCCAATAAAACTCTCTCATTTCTAGTACTTGTTGATATAGCTACTAGTATACCAGTAGCAGGTGGTGGAGGAGAGATTGGTGTATACTTTGAAGTAGTTGTTAATGGTACTAGTAAGTGTGTTGAACTATATAGGAATAATAGAGTGTATCAGACAATAGGTGTGAATAAGGCTTTTATAACAATACTTAATGCTACACTCTTAAGAGTTGAGGATAGATCAGCTGGGAAAGCAAGTATTTATCTACAAGTAACTATTAAAGCTAAAGGCTCAACTCTAGCAACTATTAAAGAGATCTCTGTTGACACCAAATACACTCATAGTGTAAACTACCGTATAAGACCTGAAGAAGTTATTAGCTTAACATATCTTGTTAATGAAACAAGTATTGATGACCCAGAATGGGCTACTGATACAGAACACCTTATTATGGTAACCTACGAATATGCCGGTATTACAGACCAGATCTCAAGTATAGCTATAGTTAAGGGATAGGAACATTAGATTGTAGCTTTATTGTATTGTAGTGTTTCTTTTATGCTTTTTAGGGGCTGTGGGATGGGCTTGGGCTGTGTGTTTAAAGACTTATAAACACTTAAGACTAATAGATCTGTTGGTGTCTGCTGGGTTCCCGTGGGGAGCACTGCTTCCGCAGGCGGTTCAGCAGAGACCATGATGAACCCACCCACAGCAGACACAAAATATACAGTCCAATACATAAAGCTACGGATGTGGTGGACGGTAGACCTATGCTATCCACTTCTAAACTATATGGGATAGCTGTTATCATAGTAGCCATAGCTACTGGTGGACTAGTGCCACTTAGGTTAATGCTTATCCAGGTATAGTATATAGTACTTGCTACACCGTATAGCTATCCAGCAGAACTTATCCAGTACTCACTACTTAATGCTATTCTAGTCCTCCCAGTATGGGAGACAATAGCCTATGGAGTAGCCTATGGAACACTATACCTAGTACTATCAATACTATACTTTAACCTACAATTAAAGAAGATGCAAAAAACATAGGAATGTACTAGCTTCTAAAACAATCTACAACCCCCATACTACAACAACTCAAAGACACTCCCTATACCTAAAATAAAATCATTAAGAGACAGCCTAGCGGCTGTCTCTAGCCTTAATACAGAGGTGGATATTATATGAGCGTAAAATTTATAGCTAGGCTGTCTCTAGCCTTAATAGTCTTATCAATAATACTATACACAATACCATACACAACAACACCAGCCCATG
>CAYZRH010000005.1:0-60140 GCA_964480805.1 uncultured Desulfurococcaceae archaeon | reverse complement strand
CTTTAATGGTACAATTACTACTAAACCAGTACTCACTATATACGGTATAGATGTAGAACTGATAGATAAGTATGGTAATGGTGATATAGTTCCTGGAGTAGCTATTGATATAGGAGAACGGATGGTTGAATTCAATACAATATATTATAATATGACGTTTAATAAAGCAGATGTAGAACTATACTATGAATATAACTCACACATACTAGTTAAAGCTTTTATATCTAGTACTGATGGAGAATTAGATATATGGATAACATATCTAAATTCTACTTTTAAACTAGAAAAATACCGTAATACTATGACATCTGCAGTAGGTAACAATACAACTATTTCAATAACAAATACTAGTAAGACATCAAATCTAAAAACTACATATATAACACAAGGTTCTAGTATAGTATCTAACAATACTGCTGCCAATACTTTAAGTATAACTAGTAGTATAAGTGGAGGAGAGAGGTTGGGAGTAGACAATTCGTACATTACTTTAACAGCTATAGCTATAATGGCATCTATACTAGTAGTCTACTTGTTTAAGAAGAGGTTTAGATGATATGGCTATTAGAGTATATAATGTATGGAAGTATTTTAATGGAACACCTGTATTGAAGGGTGTTTCACTAGATATAGAGCCTGGTAGAGTACATGTACTGCTTGGACCTAATGGTAGTGGTAAGACTACCTTGTTAAGGATTATAATGGGTGTCTACAGCCCTGATAGAGGCTTTGTAGAAGTATTTGGTAAAAACCCTTCAATAAGCAGTATTATTGTTAGGAAGCTAATAGGCTATGTACCTGAAGAAGACATTATATACCATAGTCTACGTGTTAGAGAGTATCTAAGCTTCATAGCAAGCATATATGGTGTTCCAAAGAAGCTTATTAGACAACGTGTTGAGAGTGTTGAAAAGGCTTTTAAGATAGATAGTGTTGCTGACGAGTTTATAGGTGATCTAAGCCATGGTTTAAAGAGGAGGGTTTTACTAGCTGCAGCCTTTGTACACAACCCACAGATACTATTGCTTGACGAACCATTTATGGGTCTTGACCCAGTTATTGTAAAGGCTTTAAAGATAATTATACGTGATGAAGCTAGGAATGGTAAGCTTGTGCTTGTTACAACACATATTCTTGAAATTGCTGAAGCTATTGCTGATAACATTATATTGATTTATAGAGGAGAGATTGTTGCTGAAGGAGGGCTTGGTAGTGTTTTGGAGAAGGCTAGAGCTAAGGGGTTGGAGGATGCTTTTCTAGAATTGACTAAGAGTACTAGTGAGGTGTATAGACTTGTTAAAGTTCTTAAGGAGGGTGTCTAGTTCTAGATGGGTTTACTTAACAGGAGTTATTGTTAAAGAGTCTTTATTTAAGAGTATGTATAGAGGTGGTGGTAGGAAATCAATAATACAGCGTATAATGTATAGTTTAATGCTGCCCAGTATAAGTGATGGTATGGTAAAGTATAATCTAAAATGGTTTATAGCAGGATTTATAGCTGGGCTATTAATAAATATATGGATACCTCTTATAAGCTATTCATTCAATATACTTGGTGGAGGCTACTATATACAAGACATACTTACTGTATATATTACATTCATATTCCTTATATCAATAATTATAACAATAGACCTTGTACACCAGGTAATATCTAGTCTTAATGAACTAAAGCTTGTAGAACCACTATCTCATATGCCTATAGAGTCTAGTGATTTAAGGAAGGCTGTAGCATATAGTGGATTGTTTGGTGGCGGATGGTCTCTAGTTCTTGGAATATCTATTGCTGTATCATTAATTGCTTACACCCACTTGTACATACCAAGTCTACTACTCTACATACCAATTGGTATAACAAATACATTCATAATAGTCTACCCGTTATCAGTATATCTCTATTCAAAACTATATGGGAGGGTACCCTCAATAATATCTCTAATACTGTATGTAATGGTTATAGGACTGCTTATAACACTCTATCTAGTACTAACTGGGTATATATTTAAAGTGACGCCAATAGCTTATATGCTTTTAAAACACTCATACATATATCCAATAAACTATGTCGTACTATCACTTGGGCTATGCAATACAGTCTCTATAATTGTAAGTGTGGTAGCCCTAACTCTAGGGATACTATTAACAGTTGTTTTACCTAGCCGTATTAGTCATAGATTTGTTTATGAAAGATCTGTTAAAAGTAATAGTGGTTTAAGAGTATTCATTATGTATGGAAGAACTTTTTCAATAGCTGTAAAGGATATACTAGTTATGTTTAGAAATAATCTTAGACTTAGACAATTCTATGGACAGACTATAGCCTTTATACTACCAGTAACGATACTATTGCTCTACCCAAGTGCTCCAGAATTTCTTAACAAACTAGACATGATCACTAGAGCATACATTATATCATACTTTGGAGTATTATCCTATATAGTGACAGCTATTGTATCACCACTACTAGTTTTTGTAGAAGGATGTGATAGTTTGGTAAACTATCATACTCCATTAAACATGCATGATATAGTTTTTGGTAAGTCACTAGCTACAGTTATCCTATTACAACCAGCTATACTAGTTATAGCATTAACTATTGGATTAGTTTCAAACATTATCGATGCTCTTATAGTAGTGTACTCCATGACAACTTATTCTCTACTATCAGCACTGGTCAGTAATTATCTAATAATTAGTTCATTAATTAAAATACCTAGAGCTTGGAGTGAGCTAAGTATAGGTATTTTAAAGAGGATAATATACACGTTCATCATAGTATCTATAATGTTCTTCTTTACACCATTCTCTATACTATTCTTTATACTAGATAAGTCTCTTGGACTAACTCTACAGTTATTAATACCCTTACCAGTAACAATAATAGTCATGTATAGAATGGTTAGTGAATGGTTTAGAGAGTCTTGACTAGATTCTGTATATACTGTGGACGTAGTGGTTCTAGAGAAAACCCTATTGTAGAAGGTGTTTGTCTAGAGTGTAGGATTAAGCGTAGAGAACTCTATGTACTTAAGAATAGGGATATCCGTGTAGATATGTGTAAGATATGTGGTTCTGTAAAGATTGGGTATAAGTGGTTTTCTACAAATAGTTTAGAAGAAGCTATAGATGTTGTTGTAAGAGAGGTTATATCTAAGTCTTTAAAGCCTCTCCATGGAGTATCTAATCTCCATATAAGTGGTTATAGATTATTATCTAGTGTTTCATGGAGGATATTTGTAGAGATTACTGTTAATGGAGTGTATGGTGGTGTAGAGTTTAGTGTTAAAGACAGAGTTACAGTGTTCTTTAGCCCAGTTAAATGCCCTAGATGTATAATGTATGATAGCCGTGATTTTGAAGCTGTACTTCAAATACGTGGCTACCAGTTGAGTAGGGTTGAGAAGGTTGTAGAACAGGAGTTTAGAAGGGATTGTAGGTTGTTAAGAGATTTTATAGAAGCTATTAAGCAATCTAATGGAGTAGACATATTCTTCTATAGTAAAGGGGCTGCTCGTAAACTAGCTCGTAGACTACAACATAGATTGGGAGGAGTTATATATGAGGCTTTTGAAGAAACTGGTGTACGTAGTGGGAAGCAACATACAAGGTTATATATAGTTTTAAAGCCTAGTAGATAGTATTCCCACTTTGTATTCTTCCCAAATAAAATATATATGGGTTAGTGGGATAGGTTCTATCGGGTGCTTAATTTTGGAGTCTAGTAGAGAGATAGACCTTATTCTTATAAGAGAGTTGGCTAGAAATGGTAGAGTTAGTGTTAACCGTTTATCAAGACTAACTGGTTTAGCATATACAACAATACGTGAGAGATTGAATAGGCTTAGGAAGAGGAAACTGCTTGCCATAAAGCCTCTTGTAAGCACTAGAATATATGGTAGCCATGGTATACTACTTAGACTAAAGACTAGAGATGTTAGTAGAGTAGTTGAGTTGTTGATGAAGTGTAATAGAGTAGTAGCTTTAATGACTACACGTGATAGTGTTATAGCAATACTTGTAGCTAGTTCAACAGTAGAGCTTACAACAATTGTTGACAGTATTATTAGGAGGACTAGAGCTAATATTGAAGAGTACGTAGTTGAGTATGGTAGAGTTCCAGAAAACTATCTAGTTCCATTAAGAAATCCAGAGCCTGTATGTAGTTCATGTAGAGCTAGAGAAGTCTATGGATGTAATGGTTGCTTACCAATACTACGTATTAAGAAGTAGTGTTGGTGGTTGTTGTGGATAAGCTATTGATTGTCAAGGATCTTAGTGTTGTTGTTGACAAACATCAAATACTTAGTAATGTAGGTATTGTTGTTAGAAAGGGTGAGATAACTGTTTTAATGGGTCCTAACGCTAGTGGTAAGTCAACACTACTATATACTATAATGGGTTTAAGGAAGTACCATGTAGTTTCTGGAGAGATATTGTTTAATGGAGAGAATATAGTAAACCAGCCTCCATGGATTAGAGCTTCTAAAGGTATAGCACTTGCTTTCCAAAACCCTCCAAAGATCCCTGTTAAACTAGGCTATATAGCTCGTAGAGTTGCTGAAAAACACCATGGACTAGAAGTGATTGACAAGTATGCTGTATCTCTTAAACTCAAGCATTTGTTAAATAGAAACCTGTTCTACGGATTTAGTGGTGGAGAGATTAAGCGTACAGAACTATATCTACTAACAATTAAGAGACCGTTGCTAGCACTACTTGATGAACCAGATAGTGGTGTTGATATTGATAGTATTCGTGAAATAGCTTATCATATAAATAAACTAGCTGATAATGGTTCTGGTGTATTGCTTGTAACACACCAGGGCTATATACTAAGGTATCTTGACAATCTTGGAATGGGGTATGTAATGTATAATGGCAGGATAATCTATAGTGATACAGCATTTAATGTATCTAAGAAAGTACTTGTATATGGTTATTCAAGGATAGTTAAAGAAGCACTTGGTGGATAGCATTGGTTATAGAAGTTAGTGTTACTGAGGCACTTAAGAAGTCTCTTAAAGAAGTATATCGTCTAGGACTAGAGGTTGATAAACAAGGTTCTATAATACTAGATGAGACTATGGCTTTTCATAGGATTTCAAAAGCTCTAGAAGAATATGGTATAGTATATACTAGTATTAGAGATGCATTAGATAGATACTCTGATATAGTAGAGAGGTATGGTCTTAAACTATTCAATATAGATAAGCGTAGCTTTGATAATGGCATACTATTGTATGTTCCAAAGAACACTCGTTTAGTTGATCCAGTATATACTTGTTACACACTTGCTAGTAAAGGTTTTGTACAGAGAGTCTATAACCTCCTTGTTTTAGAAGAAGGTTCTGAAGCAGTATCTGTAACTGGTTGTCTCTCTATTGTACCAGAAGGTGTACACTCTAGTATTACAGAGACTTATATTGGTAGGAATGCTAGACTATACATGATAATGGTTCATAACTGGATGCCAGAGGTAGTCATGGGAACTGTTAAGAGAGTTAGGCTTATGGAGAATGCACAGTACTACGACTACTATGTAAACCTTGTACCACCAAAGAGCATGGGCTTCACTATAGAACTGTATCTTGAGGGTGAGAACTCTAGTGTGTCATCAAACACTATACTTGTTGGTAGAAGGGATAGTAGAATGGTCTATACAACAAGAGCCTACTTAGAAGCACCGGGGTCTAGTGCTGAACTAGTATCTAGAATGCTTGGTGAAGATAGTAGTAGAGTAGTGTCTAGAGCAACTATAGTAGCTAAAGCAGAGGATACTAGAGGGCATATAGAGTGTCAAGGACTACAGCTTAGTAATAAAGCAGTTTTATCGACAACGCCTACTCTAGAAAGCTATGTAGAGAATACACGTCTTACACATGAAGCCAGTATTGGTAGGATATCAGAAGATGAACTAGAATACCTTATATCACATGGGTTTACAGAAGATGAAGCAGTATCAATTATTGTACGTGGATTTCTAGAACTAGGTGTTGAGAAGGTACCGTCTAAGCTAAGGTTGTTGATACAACAGACACTTGATAGACTAGTTGGTGCATCTATGTAGAACGATGTTCTAGTCCATAGAATCCTATATTGAATAAATACTCTGTCTCCTCTTCACCGAGAACTAAACGTGATATCTTTAATACAGACTCTAGATCAAGTCTACGTCTAACTCTATATATGGTTCTCCTAAGTTCTGGGTGCTCGTATAGTAGCATACGCAGTATCTCCATAAACAGTCTTCTACCATCACTATTAAGTACCTCGTTATGGAAGTACTTATGGTATCCTAGTAGTAGTTTTCTAAGTAGGTTACCTATATCTCTACCATACTTCATCTTGGAACATCTACTGTATCACTATGGAGTAGGTTTCTTGTTTTTACAACATAGTATTCACTAGACCTAGTGCTTGCTAGTAGTAGGTATCCCATCCAGTAATCCATAATCTCTAGCTTCTCATTATACAGTTTATCAACACTAGTCTCTCTAGCTCTAACATAGTATGTTATATCAAGAGATGGTGTTACCTTAAACAATCTAAGACTACTAGACTCTATGCCTAAACCTAGTTCTTTAACAATTTTTCTAGAAGCATCATATAGTCTCTTATAAGCTAGTCTTGGAGGGTAGGATATTATATCCTTTAAACCCCTCCTACGCGGTCTTTCAGTAAATCCTTCTCTAGAACCTATACGTAACTCAAGATCCCTTGTTTCAAAAGCACTACTGTACTCGATCAGTCTTAGAGCAACGACATGTGGTTGTTCACCAATTCTATCATAGAGCCTCCACGATCTAGTGCTACCCACTTTTAATCCATAGCCGTAGTCTAGTAGGTAGACTGAATACTTTAAACTAAAACCTAGTTTACCGTCAAGCCTCCTACATGAACTAAGGGATCTTAATCCACTAGATGTGAAGCACTGGCTATAGACTGCTCTTAAACTATTATAGTGTTCTCTACAATATCCAAGACTAGTGTATAGTGGTTTTAGACAATAGCTCCTCTCTAGAGGGTTATCTCTTTTATCAATAGGTCCATTGTGCCAGTGGCAGTGTTCATGATAGCCTGGCTTAAATACTATATAATCGTTAGATATAAGTAGGTCTAGTTCACCGCTACCAGGATCCTGTACTAGTATTCCATGGAATAACAGCTTGTATTCTTCAACTACTTCTTCAAGACCGCTTTCTACACCAAGGAAGGTGTCAAGACCTGTTGACACTAGTGTTTGTCTACTAAAGAACCTTGTTTCTATATAGAATAGTCTTGGTATGTAGAAGCTAATCTCTCTACCCCTCTCCACTCTCTACTATTGTTGAATAAGTGTTTAGTGTTGTAAAAATGTTTTGTAAGCTATTTTATAGATACATCTGTCCTACATGGAGGTATCTTCAATATACCTTTCTCTATAAGAGTTTTCTCAAGTAATGGTATAGCTTTATCACTGCCAATAGTGTTGTCAATCTCTATAAGCAACCCCCTACCTCTATAATACTCTATAATAGGGTTGAATGTCTGGTAGTAGACTTCATATCTCCTACGTATAACACTTGGTTCATCATCACTTCTTCTAATAAGCGGTGTATTGTCGTCATCACATCTAAGATCGTTCTTTGGAGGATTGAATTTAAGATTATAGACACGTCCACATTTTGGACAAGTATATCTAGAACTAAGTCTTTCAACAGCAACTTCCATAGGTACATAGATATAGATAACAGCATCAACTCTAGCAAACTCCTCAAGAGCACGTGCTTGTACAATAGTACGGGGGAATCCATCAAGTATAAAGCCTTTCACAGTATCTGGTTTACTAAGACGCTTACGTACAACTTCTATAACAAGATCGTCTGGTACAAGCAACCCCTTATCAACATACTCTCTAACACGACGTCCAAGCTCACTACCCTTCTCAATCTCAGCACGAAATATATCACCAGTACTAATATGTGGAACACAGTACTTTCTAGAGAAGTACTTAGCAAAAGTACCCTTACCAGCACCAGGTGGGCCGAGCAACACGATCTTCAAACAATACCCTCCCCCTAGAAACACATAGCTACCTTAAGAAACAACTAAATATACTAGAGATAGAAAAACCTTAGCCCACCCAGGGATCCCGAGGCCCCCGGATACACACTCGGGCATCCACTCAACTAGAGAGTTGCCGCTAGCTAGTGTTTTCCCAGGCTATAAGTAATTCACTATTCTCTAGGCCTGGGTCCGGGGGGTTGCTAGCGGCACTGGGTGTTTGGCCGCTATTGTTTTATATCTTAGACTGGTTTTATATACTTTATATTCTTTATTCTTGATTTTTGTTTTATATTTTTATTTTTTGTCTATTTTATGGTATGTTGTCTAGTAGTTTTTATAGATAAGCTTATTATTATCGGTGTATCTATCAAGTGTTCTTGAGGTTTGACAAGATTATGTCTAGAGTCTGTGGATGGGTTATACGTAACAAGGTTGTTGGTAGAGTTGTTATAGTAGAGCTTAGTGTTGGAGAACATCTTAAACCAGCTGTTATAGTTTTTAAGAAGGATCGTGATCCAGAGCTATACAGTATTGCTAGAGAACTACCAGTTGGTACAGCATTGTGTTTTGATGGAGAACTAGCTGTTGAGCAGAGGAGTAAGCGTGGTATAGAGTATGTTGCTAAAAATCTTGAAGTATACTCTAAACCAGTTGAGCCACTACCAGTTGATACTATTGGTAAAGTACCAACACTGCTAGATACACGTATAAGGTATAGGTATCTATTGCTTAGAAACCCTGTAGAGAAAGCATTGTTTAGGATAAGACATGTTATATTGAAGAGTGCCCGCAAGTTCTTTGAAGAACGGGGGTTTATAGAAGTACATACACCAAAGATTGTAGCAGCTGGTGCTGAAGGTGGTGCAACACTATTTGAGATCCAGTATTTTGAACACAAAGTGTATCTAAGCCAAAGTCCACAACTGTATAAACAGATCTTGATGGCTAGTCTACCACGTGTATATGAGATAACACCCTACTTCCGTGCTGAGAAGTTTAATACAAGGAGGCATCTTAATGAGTCATGGGGTATTGATGCTGAACAAGGGTTTATAGGTAGTGAAGAAGATGTAATGCATACTCTTGAAGAACTAGTTAAATACATAATAGATTGTGTTAGAAAAGAAGCTGTAGAAGAACTAGAAATGCTTAGTGTAGACCTAAAGCCTCTATCAACACCTTTTAAGAGACTAGAGTATAGAGAAGCAGTTGATATACTAGCTAGTGAGGGTATAGAGATACCTGAAGGAGAGGATCTTAGCGAGTTTGCTGAAAGAAAGCTTGGAGAATATATGGCTGAGAAAGGCTACTCTATATACTTTATAACAAAGTTTCCATGGAGTGCTACAGGCTTCTACTATATGCGGGAGAGTGATGGAGTATATACACGTAAGTTCGATCTAGACTACTATGGACTAGAGATCAGTAGTGGTGGACAACGTGAACATAGATACGATATGCTACTAGATGCTCTTAAACAGAAGGGGTTGAGGCCTGAAAGCTTTAGCTTCTATCTAGAAGCGTTTAAGTATGGCATGCCCCCTCATGGAGGCTTTGGTCTTGGTGTAGAAAGGCTTATGATGAGTATGCTTAAACTAGATAATATTAGAGAAGCAACAATATTTGTTAGAGATCGTACAAGGCTTACTCCATAGTAGTACTAGGGTATGTTTGTTAAAAGCCTCTTCCTAACCTCTTCTACAACTATCATAGTATGTGCTAATAATATGATCAGCAATAGTGTTGTAAGTGGTAAGCTAACGGCTCTCAACAGCCATGGTATAGTGTATAATGGTGCTATTGAGGCAAACATGCCTACAAGATAGCCTACGATATGATACTTATTCTTAAATAAGCCGATCTCTAGTAAGCTCTTACCAGGGCTTCTCATGTTAAAACTATGAGCTAGTTCACCAATAGCTAGTCCTAGATAGGTAGCTGTAGAGTATGCAGCTATAGATGTACCGGGTAGACGGCCTAGACTCCATGAGAGCAGTGCTAATACTACACCAATATATCCTAGATACAGTAAACCAGTCTTACCAAGAAGTGGTTTAAGATCCCAAGGCTTAATCCTCATAATACCTGGTTCCGGAGGCTCTAGACCGAGTGTGATAGCTGGTATTGAGTCTGTTACAAGGTTTATCCATAGAATCATAGCTGGCGTAAGTATGATCTCTCTAAGTAGTAGTATAGAGCTAAGGACAAGTATTACTTCAGCCATATTAGCTGATAATAGGTATAATGTAGCCTTTCTAATATTATAATAGCCAGTCCTACCCTCTTCAACAGCAGCTACAATAGTAGCAAAATTGTCATCCTGTAAAACAAGATCAGCTGCTTCACGGGCAACATCAGTACCACGTAAACCCATAGCAACACCTATATCAGCAAGCTTTAGTGCAGGAGCATCATTAACTCCATCACCAGTCATAGCAATCACATGTCCACGTTTCTTAAAAGCCTTGACAATACGTAGTTTATGTTCTGGAGATACACGTGCAAAAATAGCTACATCTTCAACAACTTCTTCAAGCTCTCTATCACTCATTTCATCAAGTTCAGAACCAGTAACGACTCTCTTACCCTCAAGAGGCCACCCGATCATTTCAGCAACAGCTCTAGCTGTAACAGCATGATCACCTGTAACCATTACAACCCTTATACCAGCTTCTATAGCCTTCTTTATAGCATCCGGTACCTCTGGTCTAGGGGGATCTATAAGGCCTGTTAAACCAATAAAAACTAGGTCTTCTTCAACATCTTCATCACTAGGTATTTCTTCAACAACCTTGTATGCATAGGCTAGTACTCTTAACCCCTTTGAAGCCATTTCTTCAGCATAGGCTAGTATCTCTCTAGCCATATCCTCACCTAGTTTCTCAACACCATGGCTTGTCAATACATGTCTTGACTTAGAAACTATTACTTCTGGAGCACCCTTACTATAGACGATATACCCTCGATCACCCTCTACAACAACACTCATCATCATCCTCTCACTAGTAAAGGGTATCTCTTTAACACGTCTAAAACGATCCCTATACTCAATAGGGTCTAGTCCAACCTTATATCCAAGGACAAACAGTGCTGCTTCCAAAGGATCACCTACTGGTTTTGGATGCTCAGCATTATAGTCTACACTAGCATTATTACATAATACAGCGTCTTCAACAAGTAGGTCAAGCTGTCTTAGATCACCATACTTGTAGACTCTACCACTAACTTCTATAAAACCCTCTCTCAAGTAACCACTACCAGTTACATTGAGAAAGCCTATTTCTGGAAGCCATATCTTCTTAACAGTCATCTCGTTACGTGTAAGTGTGCCAGTCTTATCAGTAGCAATCACAGTT
The DNA here is from genome assembly GCA_964480805.1 of uncultured Desulfurococcaceae archaeon. Lineage (GTDB taxonomy): Archaea > Thermoproteota > Thermoprotei_A > Sulfolobales > Desulfurococcaceae > CAYZRH01. The sequence goes on along the minus strand of CAYZRH010000005.1, from coordinate 48,738 downwards.
ACACGTCCAAGAGCTTCTACAGCACCAAGCTTTCTAACCAATGCTCTACGGCGGGCCATACGTAGTACACTAAGAGCAAGTATCATAGTAAGAACGGCTGGCAAACCCTCAGGTACAGCTGCTACAGCAAGTGCTATACTTGTAAGTAGTGCATCTACTGGGTTAGCTATACCAAGTACTATAACAAGTGATAGTACTAGAACAGCTATACCAACAATTACGCTTCCAAGCTGTTTAGCAAGTTTATCGAGTTCCTTATGCAAATGTGTTCTCTCAAAACGAGATGCTTCAACAACCATACGAGCTATACGTCCAAGCTCTGTATCCATACCAGTAGCTACTACAACAGCTTTACCAGAACCACGTACAACATATGTTCCAGAATAAACCATGTTAACACGATCAGCTACTGGAGTATTTCTTTCAAGAACAGTAGAGGCTTTCTTAAGAATGGGTAGGCTTTCACCAGTAAGCATTGACTCATCAACATACAGGTTACTTGATTCAACAAGTCTAGCATCAGCAACAATACGGTCACCCTCCTGTAGTACAAGAATATCACCTGGTACAATATATCTAGAGTCAATCTCTTGTAAAACACCATCTCTTATAACACGAGCCTTTGGTATAACAAGGCTCTTAAGCTTCTCAAGAGCTTTCTCAGCACGATACTCTTGTACAACACCAGCTGTTATCATTACACATACTATAGCTATTATACTTATAGCATCACTTGTTTCACCAACTAGGAAAGCTATAACTGTAGCTACTAGTAATAGTATCATAAAAAGATTTAGGAGTTGCTCCAGAACTATCCTATACAGTCTCTTACCACCACGGCTCTCAATAATGTTTAAACCATACACTCTAAGCCTTCTACTTGCTTCTCCACTAGACAATCCATTATCTATACTAGAACCAAGTCTTTTAACAACCTCTACAGCATCTAGTGTGTGCCATTCTCCCGTATCATCCATTACCTATACAATCCCTCCATAAATCATGTTAGTAAAGAGTTTTATACCTAGATATAAGGTTTCCTTGCAGCTAGTCTCCATCATAATATATAGTCTATTCTAGGTAGAGTATTATATAGAGGGGGTATAGAGTATTGCCTAAGAAGAGGAAGAAGACTAGGAGAGCTAGAAGACTTGATGAGTTCTTTAAACAACCAGTTAGAGGGGAATCTAGTGTTGTTAAAGAGGAGGCTGTTATAGAGGATAGAGTTGATAAAGAAGAAGTAGCGGTTGTTGAAGAGAGTGTTTGTAGTGATGGAGTTGTTAGAGAAGTTATAGAGGATATTGACTCCTATATAGAAGAGCTTTTAAAAGACCTTGGTAGTGGTTCTAGAGAAGTTGTTCAAGAAGAGAGTGTGGAAACTGTTAGTGAGAGTGAGAGTTTAGAGACTAGTCTAGAAACAGTTGTTAAAGAAAAGCCTGTGCTACCAGGTATAACACTACCTTATGGCGAGGCTTTAGAAGAGCTTCTTAAACTACCAGTTGGCCCTGAGAGGGGTATTGTATGTAATAGTAATGGAGAGTGTAGTGATGGGCATAGGGTTTCAGAAGTATTTACTGATAAATATGGTTTCCGTAGACAACGTGGTTTTATAAGGACAACGCGTCTCCCAATATATGTTGACTGGATTGTAGAAGAAGCTGTTGTATCAAAGATACTTCCTACAGCATATAAGGTTGAGACAAACCGTGGAGCAGTAGCTCTAGTGCCTATAGATTTTCTATGTGAACTTGATAGAAGGTATGGTGTTTTACTTAAAAACTATGATTGTAGTGGTTATAAGTTGTCTATAGAGTCTAGTAGGAAAAAGAGATAGTCTCAACTATACTATCAATTAAACACATTCTACATACTTGCTAGAATTGTTGCTGTTTCTGTAGCAACTGTATTTGTTGAGAATAGCAGAGACTGTTTAGAGTTTAGGCTATCTATAAATCTAGTGTTTAGGTGGAATATAGTATGGTCTAGGAATAGCTGTATCACGATATATACGTGTACGCCGCCTCCTCCTCTTACGAATACCGCGTCTCTCAGGCGGAAGCTCCATACCAGGTAAACCATAGCTTCCATCAGGGAACTCTATAAGCACGTTAGTGTCAACAAGTCTATTTAAAGCCTTTCTAAGACGATCCTCGCCAGCTATACCACTAAACTCTTCACGAAGCTCTTCCCAAGTCATAGGCCTTCCCTTCTCACGAATAGTGTCAACAATAACTAGTCCAAGCTCTTCATCTCTAGGTGCTATAGCTACTATTACATCCTGGTCCTCATACACGATCTTCCTAGGTTTAACCATATGCTCTCACCTCTTTCTCTCCCACTCTCTCTATGTAGTATATTAGAGAGTAAGGTATATAAACCCATCTCAAATAGTGTTTGTATTCCACAAATATATAATAGGATAGTTATTTTAATTATATTTCAATCCCACTAAAGTAGCTAGGTGTAAGTAACTATTATATCCAGCTTGACCACTCTAATAAATAGGTTTAGAGAGTAGAGAGAGTGGAGTTTTTGAAAATAAAATATGTTGTTAAAGAACTACATGTTGAACCAGATATTGCTATCAAGACTATAGATGACGCCATTATAGATAGGATTTTAATGAAGATGCCTAGTGTTAAAGAGTACCGCCTTCTAGGTAAAGACAAGTACTTAATACATCTAATGTATAAACGTGGATTCCATACAATCAATTGTAAACTAGAAACTGTTAAAAAACTTACAGACAACGGTTTTGTGATTGAGGGTGTTGGTGATACATGTAAATTCTTGTTAACAACAATAATTGGTTCTAAAGAGGGTAGAGCTATAGCATCTATAAAGATCATATTTGATGGACAGGGGGAGGGGGCTGCTAGAACACTTCTAGACCAAATAGCTGACTATTTAGCTAAAGAGATTGTTAGTGAGACAAGGAAGCTTGCTGAACTTAAACGTGCTGAAGAAGCGTCTAAAGCTTTCTGGACAGAATATACGTTGTCAAAGATTATGGATAAGAGTTCTCTAGTAACCTATTCTGAGAAACTACGTAGTAGTTTGTTTAAAACTGCTAGTCTATCTAATATAGCCTTGGTAAAGTATTCTAATAACTATCCATGTAGTAAGATACTTGATGCTATTAGAAGAGGTGATCTTGGAGACCATACTTACTACATAGTTTGTTTAGATAAGGATTTAAGTATTAGAACACGTATGCTTGTATCAAATAGTGTTATTAAGGGTATAGCGACACTTGTTGAAGACCTATGGTTTACTGGTGAATATGCTATAAAGATAACTATTGACAATCTTGATAAGTTGAATAAGGTACGTGTATGGGTTATAAAAGCTACTCTATAGGTATTGGTTTAAAACGATATATAACTGCTTCTACACCACTTAGTTCACATAAATCCTCTATAATAGCCCATGCTCTAACACCTCTAACAGTCTTTCCATTAACTTCTACTCTAGCATCAAGTAGTGATCCCTTGTATATAACTGCTTCAGCATGCACTTTATCAATCTTTATCTTACAGTATATTAGGAATTCTCTAGAGGACTCTATTAATTCTCTAACAAGATCTATTAGTCTATCATACCTATTCTCTATAGGGCTATAGTTTTCTGGAATAGTTATCCCTATATAGTCTACTCCCATCACTAACCCTCTATGGTATTGAATACTGTTACTCTACTTTATAAGGTTTATAATAGACAAGGATTATACTAGTCTTAGATAGGAGGTTCTAGGTGGTGGATATGGCTAAACTAAAATATGTACTAGAACCAAAGGGGTCTAAAGTACTACTGCTTGGAAACGAGGCTATAGCACGTGGAGCACTAGAGGCGGGTATAGGCTTTGCAGCAGCCTACCCTGGTACACCTAGTACTGAGATTATGGAGACACTAGCTGATGTAGCAGTTGATGTGGGAATGTATGTTGAGTGGAGTACTAATGAGAAAGTTGCTTTTGAATCAGCATATGCTGCAGCACTATCTGGTGTACGTTCATTAACAGCTATGAAACACGTTGGTGTAAACGTTGCAGCTGACATACTTGTTAGTAGTGGATACTCTGGTGTAAACGCTGGTTTCGTGATAGTATCAGCTGACGACCCTAACCAACATAGTAGTCAGAATGAACAGGATAATCGTTGGTATGGATTCCTAGCTCATATACCAGTTGTTGAGCCATGGAGTCCAGCTAGTGCTTACAAACTTGTTAAGGAAGCCTATAGGCTTAGTGAGAAATATACACATCCAGTAATACTGCGTTCAACGACAAGGATTAGCCATACAAGACAGTCTATAGTCTATGAAGAAGACATACCTACTCCACTAAAGACTAGAGGCTCCTATAAACGTGATATAAGCCGATACGTACTTGTACCATTGTTTGGTAGAAAGCTTAAGAAGAAGCTTATGGAGAAGTGGGTGAGGATTATGGAGGATGAGGGTAGGGAGCCTTTTATAGAGATAGTTAATCCTGGATGTAGAGACGTTGTTATAGCATCTGGTATATCCTATGCTCATGTAATGGAGGCTCTAGACTATATTAGTAGAGACGTTACAGTACTACGTGTATCACTAACAGTGCCACTACCCTATAAGCCTGTTTTAGAGGTTGCAGAAGATGCAGAGAGAATACTTGTTGTAGAAGAGCTTGACCCTGTTGTGGAGCAACAAGTTAAGAAGATACTCTATGAACATGGAGTTAGTGTTGAAGTTCACGGCAAGGATATTGTACCAGTAAACTATGAGTTAAACCTTGAAATAGTCTATAATGCTGTAAAGGAGTTTCTTGGAGAACAAACTGTTTCCCCATGGAAGCCTGTTAAACAAGTAGAGACAACCCCTCCGATACCAACTAGGCCGCCAGTACTATGTCCTGGATGCCCACATAGAGCAACATACTATATTGTTAAAATGGCTGCTGCTAAAGCTGGTTTAAGAAACCCGTTGTTCACAGGTGATATAGGCTGTTATACACTAGGCTTCCTTAAACCATTTGAGACACAACATACTAGTTTTGAAATGGGCGGTAGTGTTGGTGTTGCCCATGGTTTTAGCAAGGTTATAGAAGACCCTGTTGTAGCCGTTATTGGTGATTCAACATTCTATCATGCAGGTATACCTGCGTCTATAAACATAATATACAACTGTGGACATGCAGTAGTCCTTGTACTAGACAACTACTATACATCAATGACTGGACACCAGCCTGACCCAGGTACTGGTTTTACAGCTGTTGGTGAGGAGACCCACCGTATACCTATTGAGGGTATTCTTAAAACACTAGGTTATAGTGTATATGTTATAAACCCACTTAATGTAAAGGAGAGCATGGATGTTGTTGTAAAAGCTTTTAAAGAGTATAGAGAGGGTAGGAATGTAGCTATTGTTTCAAGACTCAAGTGTGCACTACAAGTTGTACGTGAAGCTCGTAGGAAGCGTGTTAAACACCCACTCTATATTGTTGATAAGGATAAGTGTAGGAAGTGTATGATCTGTGTTAACCAGCTTGCCTGCCCAGCTATAGTTATTGACAGAGTTGATGGTAAACCAGTTATTCTTAAAGAACTATGTATTGGATGTAGCTTATGTGCACAAGTATGTCCATTTAACGCTATAGAACTTGTAAGAGAGGGTGATCCGGAGTGGGAGAAGCTATGGCTTTAAAGGAGGTGGGTGGTATGAAGAGATATAATATATTATTAGCAGGTGTTGGTGGGCAAGGGCTTCTAACACTAGGCTCTATAATAGGTAATGCAGCTATAGTTAAAGGACTTAATGTCACAATAGCTGAGACACATGGTATGAGCCAGCGTGGTGGAAGCCTTGTAGTACATATAAGGATTGGTAATGGAGAGTCTCCACTAATACCGCATGGTGCTACACACCTCTTAATAGGTATGGAGGCTATTGAGACAGCTAGGTATATGCCATTCTGTAGTAGAGAAACAGTTGTTGTAATGAATAAGTTTCTATGGCCTCCACCACTAGCTGAAACACCTGATCTGGAGACACTTGTTAGAGAGGTTGGTGGGAGAGTTGATGAACTATATGTTGTTGATGCTAATAGTATAGCTATTGAAGAGACAGGGCTTGTTGTAACAGCTAATACTGTAGCACTAGGGTACGCACTAGCTGTAACAAGCTCTCTAAGAGAGCTTCTAGGTATAGAAGTTGTTGATAAAGCTCTTGAGAGAGTATTTACTGGTAGAGCCCTAGAGCTTAACCGTAAGGCTCTATGGAGAGGCTATAGAACTGGGTTAGAAGCTATAGAGAAGAGATGATGTTTTATGGAGGAGTTACTGGAGAAGCTTATTGAGAAAGCTGTTAGCATACTGGATAACAGCTACGCACCATATAGTGGAGTACATGTAGCAGCTGCTCTACTCACAGATAAGGGCAATGTATACCTTGGAGTGAATGTTGAAAACTCAAGCTATGGGCTAACAATATGTGCTGAAAGATCAGCTGTAGCAGCAATGGTTACAGCTGGTGAGAAGAGACCAGTAGCAATAGCTATTGTAACAGACTACCCTAAACCAATACCGCCATGTGGGGCATGTAGGCAGGTTCTAGTAGAATTCAATCCATCTATAACAGTAGTAATGTATAGTACTAAGACAGGAGAAAAAATGACAGCCAATCTAGAGAAACTACTACCACAGCCATTCAAACTAGACAACACTTAAAGAACCCCTAGACAGATAATAGTATGGGATGAAGAAGAACCCGGGAGAAAGAACCCTCTAAAGTAGAGAGGGGTATGAATGGAGTAAAATATAAGCGGGCGCAGACCACTTTTAGACAATAGCTTCTTCTCCTTCACCCACTTTCTTAACAACCTTTATAACTCCAATATTGTGGATGTGTTCTAACAGTCCTTCAGACTCATCTCTAGTTCGTGGTATACCTAGTTCTTCAACAATAACTTTTATAGAAGTCTTTATTCCAAGAAGCTCTATAGTCTCTAGTGGTGATAGGTTTTCTTTAGATAATAGCTCTTCTTCTCTAGCCCTAAGCTCTTCAAGTAAGACAATATACTTCCTCTCCATAGACCATAGTATGTCTGAAGTTCTACTATAAATCCACTCCAAAACAACTACACCCCTACTCTCTTCTTCCAATATGGATGTGTTTAAAACAAGTGTTCACAGTATTAACTAGGTAGTACTAGTGTATATAGCATCCTATCTTTAAACAACATCCACTACTCCATCTATTAATAAAGTCTATAAAACAACCAGTTATACTGGTGGATAGTATTGCCGTATAGTAAAGTCATTATATCAATAGCTTATGGAAAAGTCGACGACGCACACGTACTAAACGCTGTCTATATAGCAGTTAGTAAGCTTAAGAAACTACGTATAGAGCCAGTTATAGTACAGTACTATACACCTGGTCTAAAGCTTAGGATAGCAGTTAATGGTATAGAGCTTAAGGTTGATGAAAAACTTGTTGATAACATTGTATCTACAGCTTTAGAGACAGTATCTAATGACTTGTTTAATAGAGATAGAGTCTTTGTTGAAGGAGGTTTTGCAGCTGCTTATGAGATAGTCTAGTATACTCCCCTCTTCTAATAACATAGCCTTATAAGTATGTATTGTTTTATTGACTATTAGGTGGAGTATGGATTGTATAGGTTCTCTAGTATAGTCTTAATAACTGTGTTGTTTATACTACTAGCTATTCTAGTAAATGCTTCTAATATACCATATATGGTGTACAAGGGCTTCTATACAAGGTATCCTTTTAAGACATCAACAAACTATACAGTATTGTATGTTGAACTTGAACCACTACTAATCCATAACTACGACTACATAATGGTTATCATGGATGCTCAAGAGACTTCGCCAAAAGGTGTATATGCTTATGGATTCTATATTCAAAAGGACCCTGATAAAAAGGATCTTGAAGTATACTGTATAGTTGGTTCACAGAATAGCTGGTACTACATAGCTGACTCTAGTTTAAACAATTCTCTAGTATTGTCAATGCTTGTAGATAGGAACATGAGTATAGTAGAGTGTAGGTTTAACCATAAGTTTATGAACATTAGTAAGAATGTTATTAAAAACTACGATGGATTAACAGTTATAGTTGACTCAATATCTAGAGAACACAAGCCACTTATAATGATCAGGAGGCTATTAGTAGTAGAGACACTTAATAGTAGCATAGCATATAATGTATTCAACAATATTAGTCTAATAAAAGAACACATTAATGAAACAACTATACTAGTTAATGAAACAAGCCTAGAAACTATACCAAAAACAGAGACAACACCTCAGACAACAGGATTCACTATAATAATAAACGCCACTAAACAACCAACTCTAGAAGAATACTTAATAGTAACAGCTATTGCTGTAACAATAGCAGTAGCAATAGTGTTAACAATAATACTAACACATAAGAAGCAGAAAACAAGGTCCCTCGGTCCGTGAACCATTCATCCCAACTATAGTCATCTAGGTGGGACCTCGGTCATCCCTATAGGAAGTATTGTCTATCACTTTAATAATTGTTCTCCACTTAACCTATCCTTTATTCTAAGAGCTTTCTTAGCCATTTTTATCCTAGATCTATAGTTAAAGGTTCCTAGCCTATTTTCTATAAGAGAAGTTCCATCTGTATATGATGGTATAGGCATATTTAGTGTTGAAAGCACGGTTGCTAAAATATCTGTATTACTTATACTAGTTAAACACTTTCTCTCTGCTTTCACGCCATAGCCTATAAATAAACCTGGATTACCGTGTCTAGCTGTAGCAAAGTACATTTTTAAACTATATCTTAACCTTCTATCATTCATGAAATAAAAACTACCCCTAGGTTCTATAATAAAAGCTACTAATCTAGAGTCTCCTAAATGGACTTTACATACTATCCTCAAGAAACTAGCATACTCCCGCATTTTCTGCTCAATATAGTTTACTAAGGGTTTATAATCTATAACATATAAGGTCCATGCATCATCGGAGTCGTAAATATCTAAAGTATATAGAGAATTAATATTCCCTATACCATTAGATAAAGTCTTGTTCCTATGCTCTCCTCTAGATATAAATTTTCTAACTAGATAGTAAATATTCTGTCTTTTAAGACCAGTTAGTATGCTTTTTGCCAAATATTTCATAATCGATAATGATAATATTTTTGAAACAATTTTATTCTTTAAAGAATCTTCTCCCTTAATCAAGCCTATTTGCCATAGTACGTGGTATATGTTAAGTCTATTTACATGTATATTAAATCCATGATCTGATGCTATAAATACATATTCATATCTATCCCTAATCCACTTCAAATACTCATCAATAATATCAAATACTTCTGCTACTCTACTATCGTATATTCCGTTAGCAATATATTGTAGATTATGCATTATATAGTCTGGTTCATGTATAATAGCTACTATGTAGTCTGGTTCATAACACTCATCAATACCTATTAATCCATCTATAATGTTCACTACACGCTCCCTCAACTGTGTATGCCACTTCTTAGTCCCTAGCGTTGCCTTTGGTAATGGCTTAGTGAAATATTTTTCATACATACTATAGCTTTTTGGATGTATATAGAATCTTGGAGAGAAAATATCAGATATTACTACTTGGTTTACATGGTATATACCATAGAGAGGGTATGATGGGTAGCAGTTGTATACAATACCTCTCATTCCCTTAAATGAGAGAATTTCATTAAGCATAGGGTAGTCTAGATCTGTTGATAGCACTGGTCTTGTTTTAATAGTGTTGTCTTGAGACAAGTATGGTTTAGCGAAGCCTAAAATACGGTGTTTCCATGGATGTACACCTGTTAGTATAGTAGTCCATGATGGTGGAGTATAGGGTGGTATACACCAGTTTAAATAAGCTAGTCCATTTCTAGCCATAGATACAAGATTTCTCCATATACTATACTCTCTATAGTAATGGTATACTACATGCCAGGATAGTCCATCTAACCCTATAAATGCTATCCTTCTCACACTTACACCAATCCTCTAATAATCTCTAAAATACCACTACAATTATAAGAACTCTTAGTTATAGTTAATGGTCTAAGCTATTGGTTTGCCATGTCTTTTCTCACAAGGTTTCCCATAAACAGCTTGTCTTCTATACAATATATTATAGAGTACCTTCACAGCCTTCCTTCTAGATAAAACCTTGTTATTATTACCACAGTATGGGCTATAGATACATCTAGGGCATCCGTCAAAGCATTTACAGTTACTTATAATGTTGTAGGCTAGTTCTTCAGCTTTCTCAAACCTCTCATAAAGTAGGCGGGCTAGACCGCTGCCACCATGTGCTCCATCATACAGTACTATGTCTCCACTAGGATAGCTTATACCACCCATTTCACCAAGACTAGCACCACAAACTGGGTGGGTAGCTGATATAAGTGTGTGTTCTATAGCATGGAATGCTTCAGCATTCTCCATAAGATCCCATTCACTGTTTACCGGGTACTTTAAGAGTAAAGCTCTTGTACTATAAGTATAGACTACTGGTTCACTAAGATACTCTGTACTAGATGGTCTTTCAGACTCAAACATAGTGTACACAGCATATCCTTCAACAATAACCGATATCTTTACACGAGCATAAGCCAACGGTACTCCACGGCTTGAAACACGATCCATTAAGACATCGTACTCAATAAGATCTGTAGTATACAGTGGACGTGTATACAGTGGTGTTTCATCTGGGAGTCTTTCAACATAAGCAACTCTCCTATCAACATCAATACCAGTACTCTGGTAAACACGTCCACTATGGAGATATATAGCATAGGGGTGTAGATCAAGTATAGCCATTGGAAGTTCGCGATAGCCGATAACAACGTTACTACTACGGTCAACAATTGATACTTGTGGACCAGCACCACGTATACTCCTATACTTAAGAAGTTCTCTACGAGCAACCTTCCATACAGGGAAGTATGTATAACCAGTCTTTACAGCTAATCCCTCATTTACAAGTTCTTCTAAAGCACTAATCCATCCTCTACCCTTTATACTCTTAACACTAACCATGCCCTGTTGTAGTAGGAGAGCTAGAGCATGAACTCTTAAAACATCCTCATTACCGGGCTCTAGATAGACTGGGGGGATCTCCTGTCTATAGTACTCCTCTGGATTCCTCTCATAATAGGAGTCAATAGGGTCTTCACTAAGAACCATGAATACATAGCCTATCCTACCACGTCTACCAGCACGTCCACCACGTTGTAGATACTTAGCATAACTAGGTGGGGGTGAAGCCATTACAACAGCATCTAGATAGCCTATATCAATACCCAGCTCTAGTGTAGGAGTAGCTACAACACCATCAACTTCCCCACGTGAAAGCTTTAGCTCAACAGCCCTCCTCTCATCAGGAGGCAATCCTGCACGATGGACTAGGAATTCTCTACCAAAGCTACGCCTTATAATACGTGCTACAACTTCAGCCATCTGCTGTGAATCAGTAAAAACTAGTACTCTAAGCCCTTGTTCAGCAAGAATACTTGCTACACCAGATACAACAGTCCATCTAGAAAGATAGCCTGTAGAAACCATTACATGATACGCTACACCCCTCCTCCAAATAGGTCCATAGACTACACGTACTCTCTCACCAAACAGTGTCTCTCCATGTCTCTCAGGATTGCCTATTGTAGCACTAGACCCTATGAATAATGGTGTCTTCTTACAGAACCTCTTAACTCTCTCAATAACAGCTCTTACATGTGCACCGAAAGCACCTTCATAAACATGCATTTCATCAAGAACAATATAGTCTATATTCCTAATCATCCTCCTAATATATGGGCTAAGAACTAGTCCAACATGGATCATGTCTGGATTTGAGATAAGTATGTGTGGTGGGTTTAAAGCAATTCTACGCCGATCCTTGCGGGGTGTGTCACCATCATATACTGTAGCATATACTGGTCCATAGCCTAGGAACTCATGTAGTCTACCTAGCTGGTCTCTAGCAAGTGCTTTAGTAGGGTATAGTAGTAGTGCTTTAGGCTTCCTACCTGGTTCTTCAAGACTCTTGACTATGAGTGGTATAAGGAATGCTTCTGTCTTACCAGTACCTGTACCAGATACTATAACTGTATGGTATCCATCCAGTATACTCTTAATAGCCTCCCATTGAAACTTGTATAGTCTATGTATACCACGCTTCTTTAAAGCATCAACAAGTTGTTTTGGAAAACCAGCCTCACCTATATAGGGGCCCTTCTCTGGCTCACCAACCTCCTCCCTACGTGAATAAACTATTCTAACAACTCCATGAAATCTTTCAGCCAATATACTCCTAAAACTCTCTAGAATAGAGTCAAGCTCTAGCTTCTCTATAACTATACACCCTTCCTAACCATCTTCTCAATCAAGGACTCTCTACGTGTAAGCTTCTTCCACAACTTATAATGTTCTTCACATAAGTATACAACACCAGGCTTCCTTGGAGGATGGGCATGGTATACCTTAAGCTTCAGCCCTCTTTCTTCAAGAACTTTAGCATTTAAATAACTAATCTCATGTACAGCTTCTCTATTACAACCTTCAACACTACAAACTCTCTCAACCACAGCCAAAACACCTCTCTAGAATAACTATATAGGTAGAACTACATAATCTATGTTTCTTCAACATACCTAACTCTATAAACACTACTTGGTTCATAAACAACTTCCCCACTCTCAGTCTCTAAGACAATAGCTCCATCACTTCTAACATTAACAACAACTCCTTCAACAACTCCATCAACAGTGTCTAGTACAACACGTCTATGAAGTGTATCAAGACTATCCATATAGTCTCTAACAAGCCTCTCTCGATCCTCAAGAACCCTCCTTATATTAGAAAACCATCCAACAACTGTAGCTAGAAGCTTATTCCTTGGAACAAGACCTCCTAGAAGATGCTTTAGAGAAACAGCTTCTTCTAGTCGGGGCTCATTATTAACATTAACACCTACTCCAACATAGACAATAAACTTGTCTGGAAAAGCCTCTGCTTCAACAAGTATACCTGCAAGCTTTCCCTCTTTAACAACTATGTCATTAGGCCATTTAATCCTAGTTTCAACATTAAACTGTTTATTAAGAACTTTAGTAAGTATTACTGGAACAGCTATTGGAAGCAATGAGGCTTCACTACTATTAAGAGATAGTGATAGTGTAAACCATAAACCACCAAGGCTGCTAAACCATTTCCTACCATAACGTCCTCTACCCATAATCTGGTATTCAGATACAACAATACTCCACGGACCATAGCCTTTAGCAACTTCTTGTGTACTACCAACAACTAGTTTATGTATAAGTCTCCAACCCCATGGTTTAAGAGTTGATGGGTTATCAGCTGGGTTCCATATAACCTTAGAACTATCTAGTTCTATTAGATAGTTTTTAGATAGATCCTTTAAAACACTCTTAACCTTATCAATACTAAAACCAGTCTCCCATGAAAGCTCTCTAACACCCCACTCACTCCTATCTAGTAGGTAGTCTAGAATGATTAGTTTCTCCAATACCCGATTACCAGACAAGCTCTCTAACACCTACTAATACATAGTGTCTACAGGGATTAATATTAAGAGATATTTATAAGGCAAGCCATTATCTATAAAATACTATTTAATACTCTAATCTTCTTAACAACACTACTTACTCCAAGAACGTAGGGTAGACTTGGATAAAACGTTTGTAGAAACTCATAAGCATTAACAGTAACTCTATTAGAAACAACTTTATTGCTTGGAACAAGATCTACTATACCAGACCTCCATAGCTGGCTTAGGAGATTTAGAATAATGTTTCTCTTCTTCTCAGACTCAAGACCACTATGGTATTCGCTAGGCATATACTCTGCTATAAATAATGGATTCTTCTTCATAAGACTATTAATATAGTCCATATCCCTCTTAATAACAGGGCATTTAGTTGATAAACCATACTCTACATTAGCTATTATAAACCTATACTCGTCATTATATAAGTACCTCACTTGTTTAGGAGCGTATGGGAAACTACGGCATATAAGTGGTTTGTATATACTATGTATAATACATATGTTATCTCTTAGAAACGGGCATCCCTTCTCATCATCTATAACTAGTATATAGGATAGTGCTAAATGAATTCTATGAACTCTATCAAAAACTCTATAACTAGGTTTTAAGACAGCATCTACTCCAAACTTCTTAGCAAGCTCTCTAACAATAACTTCTTCAAAAGACTGTAGAGTTATAGGTGATATACGGCAGCATAAGCCGTCTCTTAAACACTTAAACCTCTTCATCAAAGATCACACTTGATAATACCCTGGAAGCTTCTCTCTATACAACATCTTTATTCTAGAAACACCATCTATAGCCTCAATAACATCTGCAACTGGTGGTGGTACATAGTCTCTCCAACTAGGATCTCCTGATGCTATAAGCTTTCTAATAAAGCTTCCACGATACTTCTCTCTATTAAACTGGGGTGGTTCCAAGACCTTATAGCCCTCCTCCATAAATATTCTTGCTATAATAGGGTTTAATGATATAACTGACTTGAATGGTGGAGAGTATAGTTTAACATAGTGTATAGCTACACGGCTAACTTCTAGAGTTGGTAGTGTAACTGTTATAACCTTGTCAAGAGGTATTCTAGCCCATTTAAGTGTCTCACGAAGCATAAGTATTCTCTCACCAGCTGTAAAAGGATTCTCTGGTGTATGGCTTTGACTAGCCATACCAATAACAACAACTAGTTCACCACACTTCTCAATACACCACTTAATAACATTGTAGTGTCCATAGTGTAGTGGCTGGAAACGAGCTATCATAAGACACCTACACTCATCTAATACACTAGACAATACTGTCCACCAATAAACTCTCTATAAACCATAAACATATACTCCATAATTTAAATATCTCTACCCACACTAACCAAGCTATAGGAGGAAGAAGGAAGTTGTTTACAAGTCTAGTAGAGTTAAGTGAAACAGCATCATTTATCATAGCATTACTAGCTATATCAATAACAGTTGGATCCACCTCTCTATTATTGGGGAGATACGACCACTTTATAGTAATAGCTGGTTCAGTATCATTAGCATTCCTACCACACGAGCTTATGCATAGACATGTAGCTAGGAAAATGGGTTGCTATAGCAGATTCGTACTATACCCTCTAGGCCTAATGCTTACACTAATAACAGCTATTCCATTGTTTCCAATTAAATTCATTATGCCAGGATTTGTACTTATAGCATCACACTACTATGACCCAGTTATACGTAAGAGGATAGAGGGTGTTACAGCTGTTGTAGGTCCATTAACAAATATATTTATAGCATTGATAGGTTTAGCTTTATTCTTTACTATAGGTGCTATCCATGAACTAGTTAAACTTTTCTTATGGTGTCTAGTATATGTAAATTCTATAATATCATTTCTTAATCTACTCCCTGTACCACCACTTGATGGTAGTAAGATACTAGCTTGGAAACCAGCTACATGGGTTCTATTGTTTCTAACAACGCTTATGCTTATGTATTATAGTGCTGTATTCTTATAGTCTACATAAATACTCTAATACTGTTACTCCAATACGGTATGTTTCAACACTTATGTTCTCCACTGTCTTTAGACTAGCATATACTATAATGTTTACAGTATCGTTTAAGTCACTAAACATGTTCTTTATAAAAAATTCTATCTCTCTATAGGACTCGTGTTCTCTAGGAAGCCCTGGTACAGTGATTTCTCCATACTTATTTATAGCTATAACAGTTTTTTCAACACCAATGCCTACTAGTCTATCACGCAGTCTTGAAACATCTATGCCATCTACTAAACTAGTATCTATTCTTACAACAACAGGGTTTCTCCATCCATACAAGCCTATATTGACTAGTACATGTATCTTCTCATCAATAAGGCGTGCTATGTACTCACCCCTACTAGTAAGTAGAGAGCCAGCAACTCTATCTACAATAACAAGGTTTTTCTCAACAAGACGGTTTACTAGACTTCTAACACTAGTCTCTCCAATACCTAGTTTTTTAGATAAAAGCTTTCTACCAAGAGGTCCTTCACGATATAGGCTTAGAAGACTTTTAACAACATGTCCTTCATGATAACTTGGTTTAACATAGCCTTTAACAGCTACTATATCCTTAACAACTCTAACAGCACTACATAGATCCAGTAATGAACCCCCTTGTTCCAAGACGAATCTCCTATAATATTTTTCATACACTAACTCTTTATATATAAGAGGTTTTCTATAGGGGGTCTATAGTCTTGAGTATGGTTGGTTCAACTAGTGGTTCAAGACTTGGTAAAGCATATATAGCATTACCTCTTATGGCTATACTACTTATATCGTCAATACTTATACAGAGGATGTTTGTTAGTTATGGGGGTAGTGCTGGTGGTAGAGACTTACCTAGGATCCCGGGGATAGGTTTGAATACTTCTAGATGTGGTGATGTAGTTTATGTACTTCTATACAATATACCTAATGATACAGTTGTTGTTGAGAGAATAAGAATTGGGAACATAACTTATAGTAAAAGCTATACTATCAGTAATGATACAGTACTCTCTATTAGAGACCCCTATGGCTCACCATATATTATCCTAAGGTTTAGGTATAGAGGCTATAGTTTCCTAAAATACAGCCGTATAAATAGTAGATGTTATATTTTCAACAACTCTGTAACCTATATTGGTGTAGAGAATGGCTTGTCTAAAGGGTAGAGACTTCCTTACACTAGCAGACTATAGTCTTGAAGAAATAAGGCTTCTACTAGACACTACCAGAGAACTAAAGATTAGATACTATAGTGGTGAGAGGGTAGTACCCGTTCTCCAAGGTAGAGTACTAGCAATGATCTTTGAGAAACCCAGTACACGTACACGTATCAGCTTTGAAGTTGCTATGAAACAGCTTGGAGGCTATGCTATGTATCTAGGTTGGAGGGATCTGCAGCTTGGACGTGGAGAGACAATAGCTGATACAGCACGTGTACTATCTAGATATGTTGATGGAGTTATGGCCCGTGTTTATGAACACAGTAAGCTTGAGGAACTAGCAGAGTATTGTGATAAACCTGTTATAAATGGGTTAAGCGATCTACTACATCCATGTCAAGCACTAGCAGATATCTACACTATTATAGAGAAGAAGGGTGATCCAAGGAGGCTTAAGATAGTGTTTATAGGTGATGGTGGAGACAATGTATTCCATAGTCTATTGCTCGGCCTTGCATTACTGGGTGCTAAAACAATACTTTCATCACCCAAAGGCTATGATCCTCATCCAAGAGTTATAGAGTGGTTTAACGATATATCTTCAAGGACGAGTGCTGAACTAGAGATCATACGTGATCCATTTGAAGCTGTTAAAGGAGCTGATGTAGTATATACAGATGTATGGGTTAGTATGGGTCAGGAGAGTGAGAGAGAAAGGAGGTTAAAGGATTTAAGGCCTTATCAAGTGAATAGGGAGCTTATGGAGCTTGCTAAACCAGATGCGGTATTCATGCACTGTCTACCAGCCCATCGTGGTGAAGAAGTTGCTGATGAAGTTATTGATGGGAGGTGGAGCATTGTATGGGATCAGGCTGAGAACAGGCTTCATGTACAAAAAGCTATACTAGCCCACCTCATACTCTAGAATAGTGTTGGTAAGCAAATCTTATATAAACTACCTTACCAATTTTACACAAATAGTGTCTATAGCATCTCATAGACTAGGGTGTTTAGGTTAATGAATAGCTTATACAAGTCATTGTATAGAATGTATATATGGTTAGAGAAACACCCAGATGCTTCAAAAGCTATAAGGATAGGTGTTCTACTAAGCTTTATAGCACTCGGTGTCTATATTAGAGCAATACCTGCTCTAAAATACGGTTTAGAGCTACAGGGTAACGACCCATGGATAGAGTATTGGACAACAAACTATACATACACCCATGGTTTACTTTCATGGTGGAGTCTTACACAAAGCAACCCTGTAACACATATATTCTGGTATCCATGGGGTAGAGACTTCACTCTATCAACATACCCTGGCATGACTCTTGTAGCAGCAGCTACTTACCCACTAGTACAACCACTACATATAACACTTAAAGACTGGGTTGCATTACAGCCGCTGCTCTACGCAGTATTATCAACAATACTTGTTTATCTAGCTGTAAGAGAGCTTATGGATGGTAGTGAGTTAGCTGGACTAATTGCAGCTTTACTCTATGCTGTACTTCCAGCAGCTGCTGATAGAACAATGATAGGTTTTGTTGAGAAAGAAGGTGCTGGAGCAACATTCATATTTCTCTTCATATACCTTTACTCTAAGATGATAAAGATTGATCACTGTAGAGATCCTAAGAAGAAACTACTGTATGCTATACTATCTGGTCTAGCAATGGCTATGGTTGGGTGGTTTTGGGGTGGATACCAGTATCTCTTTACAGCATTCTCACTATTCATGGTGGTATACCCTCTTGTATCTCGTGAGAAGCTAACACTTAGATTCATACTGTATAACCTAGAGGTTTCACTATCAAGTCTATTATTTGTAGCATTAGCTCCAAAGAACTATAAAGCCTTAGGACTAATACCTACTATCAGTTTTAAACTAGGTGTAATGGCTTTAGCACTCTACACGCTACCACTAATATACTATATTGGAGTTAAAAAGAAGATATTGAATCCATGGAGGTATCTTGGACTATTAGTTGTAATAGGTATTGCAAGTGTATATATAATATCAATGGGCTATATACATGTTAGCGGACGTATAGCTTATGCTTTAGGACTCAGGTATCTTGTACATGAACCACTAGTATATAGTGTAGAAGAGCATCAGCCAGCATTACAAGCACATGGGCTTGTAGGAGTACTTAATACATGGGGTGGACCGCCATTCCTATTATCAATAATTGGTGCACTATACCTACTGTATAAGGGACGTGCAGACCACTTACTTACGGCAACACTCTTCTTCATAGCATTCTATGCTTACATGAATGCTACATACTTTGAGGCATTAGCTGCAGCGTTTGGTGTAATAACTAATGCAACACTACTAGGTTTTCTACTAAAACAAGTAGTTCCTTCAAAGAAAGAGATTGAGAGGAGAAGGAGGGGTGTTGTAACACTTAGAGAGAGGTTTAGTCCAGGTAGAGTAATAGCTTTGATACTTCTAGTGCTAATATCTATACCTACAGTAACAACAATAGCTGATAATGTTGAGAAACACCAGTACATGATACCATCGATCATGTCTTCAGCATCTGGTTTTGGAAAGAACCCTGCATGGTATGAGGCTATAGACTTTCTAAGAAACAGTACTGGAGAAAACGCTCTAATAATTAGCTGGTGGGACTATGGATACTGGATCGGCGTATGTGCTAATAGAGCGAGCGTTGCTGATGGTGCTACTCTAAATAGTTCACAAATCCGTTTACTAGCACAGTTTCTAACATCGTTTAATGAGAGTGAGGCTTTAGATATACTGAGGAAGCTACATGCTCCAGAAGATGAGACTTATGTTCTAGTGTTTGATGTATTCTGGTTTTTAAAGACTGGTGAAAACCAGTATGTTGTACAGCCTTTTGACCAGTATACTATGGCTGGGCGTATAGATATACCTAAGAGTATTTGGATGATACGTATTGGTAGAAGGGATCCTGCAGACTATCTATACCTCTATGTTATACAAGCACAGCAGAGGAAGAGAGCTATTGTATCGCCAAGGTTTGATAAACCAGAGACACTACCACTAATATATAAGATGATGGTTGACGGTATACTATATCTTAATGAACAAGAGGTTAACCAGACATACATGTTTAGATGGTATACTGGTTCAGAAACAAGTCTTGAGCCAGCATACCAACCTGTAAGAGACTATCTAGGTGTAGAGACTGAGATACAGGCTAGTACATATTCTGTACTAATGCCTCAGGATAGGTCGAGGTCTTCTATGGTTCACTTTAAACCATACAAGATCATTGTGTCATCATATAATCCTCCAATCCAGAGTCAAGACGGTAATGCAGAGTTGAGAGTGGTAATCTTTATATACAAAGTAGACTTTACTGGTTCTCCATAGTAGCTAGATGTTTTTATGAGTAATCTCTTTTATATCCCCTTGATATATAATGATAGTGTATGGTGTATAGAGAGTTGATATTTCGTAGGAGACAGAGAGATCCTCTTAAAGCTTTAATGAGAGCACTTGTTGCTTCGAAGACGGCCATTAGCCGTATAAATGCTATTGAGTCAAGAGTTTCTAGTAGGAGAGAGTACTTGCTACAGACAGCTGTTAAACTAGAGGATATGGGTAATGATTTCTTAGCTAAAAAGTATGTTGAAGAAGCTAAACGTTTAGAGAATATTCTTGTAAGGCTAAACTATATAAAGCTTGTACTTGAGAAGCTATCGCTTACACTAGAGCTTAACATTGAGTTTAGAAGGTTTAGTCAAGAACTATCTGGTGTTATAGAGGTTGTTAACATGCTTAAGAAACTACCGGAATCAACAATACCAGAGTTTAGCCTAACTATACATGAGATAGAGTCTAATGTACGTGAAGCACTGGATAATGCTAGCTTTGAAATGGGCTATACAGCAGTAGCTCCAGTCAATGTATCTAGTGAAGAGGCTGCTAGGTTACTAGAAGAAGCTAAAGCTATTGCTAAACATAAACTCCTTGGAGAATTAGAAGCTAAGTAGATAAACTAGTAGAAGCACAGTAGAACTATATAGTACATAGGCTATTGTATTCACTCTACTCCAATTGGATACAAGAGGCTTCAATGTATAGTCTCCTACACTACTCTCTGTCGTATAGAAATATAGGGTTTGAACCAAACTATCTGCTCTAACCAATAACGTAGCAGTTGTTGATACAAGAGATCTCCATAAACTATCTCCCTTAAGTCTTGATACAACATAAGCTTCATCAGCAACCCGCATAGTATACGGTATTAGTCTCCAAGTAAGAATAGTTGATAATGGAGCCCACTTTGGTAGCCTTAGTTTCTCAAACAAGTACGCTAGGTGTATAGGGTTTGTAGTAGCTATATAGACTAGTATTGATGAAGCTATAACAATTATTCTTAAACCAATATTGAAAGCAGCTAATATATCAGCATACTCTAGTCTAGAAAACACTAGATATAGACTGGATACAAGCATAGCTGGTATTAATGGTGCTTTAAGAGAGTGTATGTATAGCCTATAGTCTCTAGACAATATTATAGAACATAGTGGATATAGTAGTAGAACTAGTTGTTGTAATGGATTATTATAAATTATAGAGGCTATTATAACAGTCAGTAGTATAGTTGATTTAATAAAAACGTTAACGCTATCAATAGACTTTCTAGAAACTATTGTCGATATAGACAACTCTCTATAAATAAACCTAAACACCATACTTCACCAAACACCCATCCTCTAACCAGTAGATCCTACTAGGATTAACCATGTCTATAAAGTAGTCATCGTGAGTAGCTATTACTACACACTTCCTAGTACTCTTAACAATACCTGCTAGTTCTACCATAGACTCTCTATCAACACCTGCTGTAGGCTCATCAATCAATATAGGGTTGTAGTTATGTAGCAAAGCAACTAGTATAGCAGACTTCCTTAAACATCCATAACTAAGCCTAGCTATTGGATAATCCATATACTCCCTTAAACCCATCTTTTCAATAATAAGCCAGTCCTCTCTACTAATCCTATCTTTTCTAACAGCAATCTCCTTATACAATGTCTCATATGTAAAGAATATCCTTGGATCCTGTGGAATATAGATAGGCTTTCCATAAACCTCTACCCTACCTCTAGAAGGCTTATAGATACCAGACAGCATTTTCAACAAAGTTGTCTTACCAGAACCGTTTAAACCTATAATAACATATACACTATTATCTTTAAACGATACATCTATAGATTTTAAGACATAGTCCTTTGATCTAGGATATTTAAACCAAGCATCTCTAGTTTTAACAACAACACTACCCCTACTTCTATAAGTAGGTTTACTCATGTTTCTAGAATAAACAGATCTATTAAGACGGTCATATACTCTATTTACTTTACTAACAACACCATCCTCTATAAGATAGACTTTATCTATAAAGTCCATGTATAGCCAGGGGTTATGGGTTGCTATAACAAGCGTCACACCCTTATCTCTTAAACTCATTAAAGTACTAACTAATACTCTCCTAGAGACCTTGTCTAGAAAAGCAGTTGGTTCATCTAGAAAGAGTATCTCTGGCTCTCTAACAATATTTGAAGCAATAACTGTTTTAGCTGTATCCCCACTACTAAGTCTAAAAGTATCTCTATAGACAAGATCTTCTCCATTAACAAGCTCTAGTGCTTTATAAATCTTCTCCATAATAATACTTGTCTTCCTTAAACTATGCAGTACTAGTGGTAAACCAACTTCTTCATAAACAAATGGTGTTAGAATCTGAGACTCCAAGTCGTGTCCTACATAGCCTATTCTAGAAACTATCTTACCTGGTTCTCTAACTGGATTGTATCCAAGAACATTTATAGAACCCTTAACTTCTCCATGGTAGAGATGAGGTATTTGTGTAGATAGTGTTCTTAATAGTGTTGTTTTACCAGAGCCGTTTCTCCCAACAACTAGTACTGTCTCACCTCTCTTAATAGACATGCTTATATTCTTTAAAATCCATTCACTCTCATCATACCTAACCCATAGGTTATCTACATATACAACATTATCTCTATACACCTAGATCTATCCCCATCTTCTTTAATGTCTCAGTTAGAGGGAGGGCTATTGTTAAACCAATAACTGCTTGACCAATATTAATAGGTATTTCTGTAGTTGCAACTATTCCATAGCCTAAGAAGTATGCTTGATACAAATAGTAACCTGTAACCATTTCAAAACCAGCAATTAGTACAGCAAGTATCTTAAGCCCGGTATCCGGATCATATTTTAAACCAATATACTCTATAGTAAGTAGTATAGTTACCGCTAATACTGTCCAGAAATAAGCTGGTACATAGACTTCTATAGTATTCCCAAGAACTTCAATAAATGTAACACCACTATATAATAACAATCCATATACAAGAACTAGTGTTGAAAGAACAATAGAGAATAGTATAATAAACAACTTCTTCCACTTAATACGTCTAAACAACCTATACAAAAACACTACTAGCAAGCCCTCAAAAGACTTTATAATAAAAGTAGCTGGAGCGTAATGGCCATAGCCTAGATAGAGATCTGCTAAAGCAGAGCCTAAGCCGCCAGCTAAGAAGCTTATCCAAGGATCTAGTGTGAGTAGTGCTGTTGTATAGACCATTGATTCTCCAAGATTAAAGAAACCACGAGTAGCTGGTGTAGCAACAACAATCAATACTGTAGCTATGAATATAAGTGCTGTAAAAACAGCACTATAAACACTATATCTTAGATAAGCAATCTTCCTAATAGTACTCAATACCCACACACCTTTCTAGCTGTAAACTATATAAAGTTCTAACTTTATATAAAGCTAACTCTTAATATAGAATGCTCTACTAAGAAGCTCCTAAGTATATCTTTAAAAGGTTCATTCACTAAACTATAGTCTTAATAGTTCATCAAGAACTTCTACAATAATTCTACCTCTATCTGTCAACATATAGTATTTCTTACCATCCATGATACGTGAGATAACTATACCCTTCTTCTCAAGATCTCTTAGATGCTGGTAAACAGCTTGAACACTAATGTCTAGTCCAAGTTCTCTCCAAACACCATAGCCGTGGAGAACGCCTTTCTCATCAAGAACTCTTAGTATCTCAAGCTTTGTCTCACTAGGGAATACGTTTCTAACCTTTCTAACTCTAAGCTTTCTAGTGTAGTGTTCAAATGCTTTAAGACCATGGCCAGTAAGTAGTATGACAACAGATTCACTACTACCTATAAAGCCTTCTTTTAAAGCCTTAGTGAAGCCTGCATATGATGTAGCAGCAGCTGGTTCAACAAACAACCCCTCCTTTCTAGCAAGTTCTTCACCAGCATAGAATACCTCTCTCCTATCAACAACCCACACACCTCCACCTGTATCTCTAATAATATCTACAACCTCTTTCTCAAGAGGTGGGTAGCGATAGGCTAGACCAATTATAGGCTCCATAACACACTTGTCAACACTATACCCTAGTCTAAGAGATATACGTGGGTTCCAGCATGTCTCAACACCATGTATATGCGGGGTTCTATCTATAATACCGTGTTCTAATAACTCAGTAAAACCATGGTATATAGAGTATAGTGTTAAACCAGATCCTATTGGTATAAATATGTGGTCTGGTACACAGCCTAGATCAATGTAGATCTCTAGAGCAATAGTCTTTAAAGCCTCTATACTCAATGCATTAGCTTCACTTGTAGCATTATAGTAGTTTCTATCTAAAGCATATTTTTCAACAATACCATAGACGTCGTCAAGGCTCTCACCATGCTCTATAACGTGTGCACCAAAACTCTTCATAAGAACAAGTTTACCCCAATCACAACCACGTGGTACAAATGCTTCAACTCTAAAACCTAAGCGGGAAGCATAAGCTGTTAAGGATGCACCAAGATTACCGTCAGTACCACATACTAGAACCCTATAGCCTAGTTCATAAGCATGACTAGTTAGTAGAGCAGCAACACGATCACGAAAGCTACCAGTAGGGTTACAGCCTTCATTCTTAAAATAGAGCCTACTCACACCAGTCTCATTAGACAATCTAGAACTCTTAATAAGAGGTGTAAATCCCTCGCCAAGACTATTCTCAATACTAAAGACTGGCAACATACTAGAGAATCTATAAATACCACTTCTAGAACTATCAATAAACCATTTAAAACCATGGCTAAAGTGGACTATAGAACCACATCTAGGGCAGTGGAGTATAGGCTTAGATGACTCAAAACCACATCTAACACACTTGTAGAAATAGGAGCTCAACCTGGATACCCAATAGGCATTACATACAATGGCTTCTCATCACTAGATAGTCCTAGAATACCTGCTACACGGTCATCATAGAATGCACCAATAGCTACTGTTCCAAGTCCAAGTGCTTCAGCCGCAAGATAGATGTTCTGGCCAGCATGCCCTACCTCTATATAGACGTACATAAACCCTCTCTTACCATAGTATCTTGTTGTACGGTGGAATAAGGCTGTTATAACAATATTGGCTGGTGCTGAACCAACCCAGCTCTGTCCAAGACATGCATTCTCAAGCTCTCTACTATAGTCACCTGCTTTAACTAATTCTAGAGAGTGTTCATAGGGTAGGTAATGGTATATACCCTTGTCTAAACCAGTTATATTACTAGCTACAAGGTATAGTTCTAGAGGGTATGTAGCTCCAGCACTAGGTACTGTACGGAATCCATAGCCTCTATCTACAACTCCCTGAGCAGCCCATAGTATAGTAGCTATCTTCTCAAGTTCAACTGGTTTAGAAGCCCATCTCCTCCTACTCCTCCTCCTAGCTATAACACTTGATAAAGGCTCATCCATATGCATTGGTTTTGGGAGAGAAATCTTACTCATAGCTTCACCGTATACCTCCTCTCCTCCTGTATAAAAGCTAGTCTAACACCATGCTTCTCAAGTAGTTCACGTGTATCACTTGGTACATGAGCTAGTATATCTGGTGGAGCTATGATGAGAACCCAGTTATACCTAGGTCTCTCAATAAGTGCTGAACCAATACTATAAGCTAGTGTTCTAAGTTGAGACCTGTGATCACCTGCTGGGTCGATAACCCATACACCAACTCTCTCACCACCATCACTAGCAAGTAAGTCTGGAGCAGTTGTCCGGCCAGGCTGTGTAACTTCTTGTACGTGGTAACCACGTTCTCGGAGACTATCAGCAATGTTTTTCAAAACATATCTACGTGTTGGAACACCAGTTGTTACACTAAGATACTTCTCTATAGGTCCATGTAGTTCTGGGTTATAGAGTGTGTATTTACCACGTCCTATACGGAATAAGAATAGCTTCTCTGGATCACGGTATCTATCCTTACTACTACCATTAACAGTCACTAGATCAACTTCGAAGTCTAGACTAGACTCTGGACGGCTGGGGTCAATATGCTTATTAGCATAACTGATAAGCTCACGTCTTGTAAAAGAAATCCTACCTTGTTTAACAAGTTGTTCAGCAGCTTTCTTAAGGACAAGCCATGTAGGGTCTCTCTCATTATAAGCCATATTATTAAACCCCTAGATTAACCTCTTAAACTAGCTATAATACTAGCCAGTATAATAACCCCCAGAGATAGTTATTTACAAACCTAGATATAAACCTATTCACACTACCCAGTTATAAAACCTATTTAGCACCCAGTATTCTAGTAATCTCTTCAGCAAGCTCTTTAATAGCTTTAGAAGCTTCTCCATCCGGATACTCTAATAGATAGGGTACACCCTTATCAACAGCTTCACCAATAAATGGATCCAACGGTATTCTAGCTAGAAGCCTTGTACCATACTTCTTAGCTAGTTCCTCACCAGTACTCTTACCAAGAACACTATACACTCTACCACAGTCTGGGCACTTAAAATAACTCATATTCTCTACAATACCAAGTAGTGGTATACCAATATCTAATACAAACTTTAAAGCTTTAGCAACAACTGTTTCAGACAAAACACTAGGTGCTGTAACAACTAGTGCACCACTAAGATCCGTTATTGTCTGAGCAATAGTAATAGCTTCATCACCAGTACCTGGAGGCAAGTCTATAACCAAGAAGTCTAGACTACCCCACTTAACCTTAGCCAACAACTCTATAATAGCACGAGACTTTAACGGCCCTCTCCATACAATAGGTATCTCTGGTTTTTCAAGCAATAGATTTGTAGCTACAACACGTACATTAAGAGGGCCGTTAGCAGGAAGTATACCCTCTTCATCAGCGTACAGTCTTGAACCATGCATACCATAGATGGTTGGTATTGATGAACCATGTATGTCTGCATCAAATAATCCAACGCTAAACCCTTTCTCAGCTAGTGCTAGAGCAGTCATTGAAGATATGAATGTCTTACCAACACCGCCCTTACCGCTTAAAACCATGATCTTAAACTTTATACTTCTAAGTCTCTTCCTAGCATCCTCTACTATACTAAAACTAGGTGGTGCCTGGGCTCTAGATGTTTTTATAGAATCCTTCTCACTAACCATAATAGTCTACCCCACCATAATCTATGCTCTATTTCAACAAGAAATACTATGTAGGGTATATAATGGTTTTTGTATACCTATAAAAACTATTTAACCACGCATAACAAGTACCCACTGATCACTCTTTAACTTAACAATATCGACTATTCCAAGGAATATGTATGGAGATAGTGTTCTAAGAAATTGGAGTATATTAGCTTTCCATCCGGGTTGTTCACTAAAACTCTGTGTAGTCTTTGATAGTGTAAGTGTTGTCTCCATACAAATACTCTTCTTATAGACAACACCTCCTTTAATATAGTAGAATGCTTCTTTACAAGCCTTTGGTATAGGATATGCTGCCTTATACGGGTCGCTACGATAAACTATAACATGGCCTCCCTCACCAATATACTCGTCTTCAAAATAGAATTTCCTGCCATCACCAAAGAACCCTAGATCAATAGACTCCATAGAATCACGTGCTTCACTAGGTATGCGTGTAGAAGCTCTCTCAAGATAGATTGTACGAGCATCTGTTGTCTCAAATATAGATAGTATACCTGGTTTACGAGACAGTATATGCCATGCCAGTAGACCTAGTTTTATAAGTAGTGAACCAAGAGACTGTTTATCAACATTAAAGCTCTTGTCTCTAAACAAAACCTTGTATACAAACTGTTCCTTATCCTTCCTAACACTAGATACCTCTATAGATACATCATCTAGATAGCCTGGGAAACCATATACTGTTAAGTCAATCTCTCCACTCCTAAACAGTGATGGAGGCTCATACACTACATCAGAACCAAGTATTTCAAACAGTTTATCAAGATAGTCTGGTTTAGACTTAAGTATAGGATAGCTTGCAAGAACATATTCTATAGTAATAAATCTTGTAGTCCAAGCAAGCGTTATAGCGTGGTCTCTACCTATACAGAACTCTGCAAGATTCCTCATAAACTCTATAACAGCTTCAGCACCACCCATTTCTGGAACAACTGGTTCACTAAGTTCAAAATACTCACTAAGCTTCTCAACAATACCTTTTGAAAGCTCTGCACAAGCTCTTACATACTCACCACTATCATCATCACCTAGTACGTCAAGACTACGTACAGCATACTCAAACAAATACCATACACGATTACCAAGGCTAACCCAGAAACTATCTTCCCAAAACTTTGGCTCAAAAGGCATCTCTATCCAACCTATTACTCCTACACTACTAAGTACTAGATAGTTCTTAATATATATGAATTAGTTAGTGTGTTCTAGTATATAGAGGTTTGTAGGGTGACTTAAAGAGTTGAAGGTATGCTGTAGAGCACCGGGTAAGGTTATATGGTTTGGTGAACACTTTGTAGTACTTGGTAAACCAGCTATAGCTAGTGCTATAGACTTGTATGCTAGAGTGTGTATCAGTAGTTCACAACACACTATTATAGAGTCTAGAGATAAGAACCTAGTATATAGGTATAGTAGGGACAAGGAGCCTCCAAAAACATTGAAACCATTTAAACAAATCGTAGACTATGTTCTAGACAGCAATATTGTAGAGAAGCTGAGAAGCTTCCATGCAGTTATAGAGTCAGACATACCTATAGCAGCAGGACTTGGCTCATCAGCAGCTACATCAGTAGCGTTTACAGCAGCATTACTAAAATACCATGGTTTAGAGCCTAGCCATAAACTAGTATCCCGTATTGCTTTTGAAGCAGAGAGGATTGTCCATAAAAAACCTAGTGGTATAGACAATACTATAGCTACTTATGGAGGATTCATATACTATAGAGGAGGTTTTATGAAGAGAGTTGATGTGGATTGGAGAGAGGATTATACTTTACTAATAGTTGATACTGGTAGAGAGAGGAGTACAGGTTTTGTTGTAAAGAAGGTTCTTGATAGATATAGTAAGTGGGAGAGTGTTATGGAGAAGATATATGGTGTTGCTGAAGAAATAACTAGTAGGGCTCTAGAACTTCTTGTAAAAGGAGACCTTGAAGGTATTGGAGAGCTTATGAACATATGTCATGGGCTACTTGTCAGCCTAGGTATATCAACATATGAGATAGAGTCTATAGTACACACAGCCCTAGATAGTGGTGCTATTGGAGCAAAGATTACTGGTGCAGGGCTAGGTGGTTCAGTAATGGTTTTAGCTAAGAGGGGTTGTGTAGACGATCTTGTTAAAAAGCTATCACTACTATCACCAAGAATTATACTAGTTAAACCAGTTAGTAAAGGCTTTATTATTGAAGAAAAATAGTCTATAGTAGTGAAGAATATATTGTATAAAAGCTATCTAGTAGACTATTTGCTTATTTGAGTGCTTAGGTTGTTTTAGGAATTTGGGTAACATTTAAATACTTTATTACTGTAATTGGTTGGATGGTGGAGCTATCATGGGCTCTTGTGCCTGATGACGGCACTACCCCTGTAACCCACACTCTGTAGTGTGTGGGGATGTAGCTCCCAATGAACCACTGACAAAGATGAAGTGGTTGAGGAGAGAAGCCCGTGCAAGTCTCCAAAACATTGAAAATAACCTAAATATCATGCACGGCAACCACATGGGATGATGTACTGTTTCAGTGTCTGAAAAGTGATGTAACTCCCATGGGCTGACAATAATGTCTTTTATAAAGATAGGTGTTGAGAGATACTATGAGTTTCAGAGAATACTGGATGAGTATAAGTTAAAGCTCTATAGATACAACAGGTCTATAAGAAGACTTGGCTACTATCTAAAACCAGTACATATAGTCTATAAGAGATCCTTGGGTAGAGTAGTCAAGTACGTATACTATGGTAGATACTGGTATAGACTAGAATATGTTGGTAAGAAGGGTAGAACTAGTAGAATCAAATGGGTATATGTTGGTAGAGAGAAGCCGTTGCCAGAAATACCTAATCCACCGGAACACCCTCTTGAAGGGCTAGTGTTAAGAATAGATGATACGGGTATTTATATGAAGAAGAGTTAGTGTCTTCTCCTCCTAGTCTTACGTAGTTTATCTATCTTCTTTTCTCTCTCAAACTTCCTCATACTCTGGTAGAGCTCTACAAAAGGCTTTAGATCAACAACTATCTCCATACGTTTAAGTATACGTGTAATCCTGTACTCTTTAAAGAACTCTGTATTAAGTATCTCTTCAGCTTCATCTGATGGTAGGCCAGTTATTCTAAGCCTTATACCATAGACTTCAGTCAACCCATCAATATATCTTGGTAGTGCTGGAGGTACTTCAATAGTTTGTATAGTCTCAAGTTTCTCTATAGGCTTGAATATCTTACTCCAACGAGTCTTTAATGTATCAACAACTTTCTTATTATAAGCAACTAGTTTCTCAACACCCTCTAATGATGGTATCTGGACAACAAGGTTATCTGGATCAAGAGCTGTTTTTAGAGAGAAGACTAAGCCTAAATCCTCAGTACTAACAATATTTATCTTCTCAAGAATAACTGGTTCAACAACATATGGTTTAGGGAAACGAGCACGAGCATCAATAAATACTGGTTCAACAACCAAAGGGTCTAAGGGCTCAATTTCTAGAGACTTTACAATTACATCATCTAATAATATAGGCTCTACAGTAACTAGTTTGACATCCTCTCTACTAGAACTCAGAGCTATTCACCACCAAGAACTCCTACTCTCTTAAGAACACGTTCAAACTTATCCCTTTGATCAATTAGTGGTGAAGTAAGCCTTATAACGCCGTCAAGATGTTCTACAAGGCCAAGGTACTTAAGTACATCAGCAACAGCATATGCTTCACCAGGTGTAAGACCTTTATCAACAAGTTCTTTAGATGTAACAGTGTTCCTATTAACGAGTTCTTTAAGAGCTATGCGGGCACTATATCCATGAGCTGGATCCTTTAATACAGTATCGATCTTTATATAGAGCCATTCTTCAAAAGGATCATGTATCTCTAGATCAACTGCTTCACTAATCCTCTTCCTAAAATCTTCATTATCAAGCATACCGAATATATCATCATACAGTGATGCAAGCATCCATCCAGGGCTCATAAACTTTAGTTTAACATAATCTTCACTAAATACTACACCTAGTTTTTCAAGCATATACTCCATATCAGGATCAACTATGTCACGATACATTTGATGAAATGTCTTACGATCAATACCTCCAGTTTCATATAGTAGTCTAACGATCTGTGTTATATAGTTTC
Organism: uncultured Desulfurococcaceae archaeon; assembly: GCA_964480805.1. Taxonomy (GTDB): domain Archaea; phylum Thermoproteota; class Thermoprotei_A; order Sulfolobales; family Desulfurococcaceae; genus CAYZRH01. The sequence goes on along the minus strand of CAYZRH010000005.1, from coordinate 17,272 downwards.
TTGATGGGAATAAAGCTATTAATGCTAACATAAAGTCTCTAAGATACTGGGATACCATAAATCACCGCCCCGTACACACTATATAGTCTTATATACTGCTATATATTCTCTACTAATAAGCTATATAGTCACTAGAACATATTAATATGTTATTGAAAAATCATGGTGAAGCTTGTTGGATAGAGATACAAACTTGTTATTTAGGAATGTAAGACTCCTTATAGACTATAATGGTGTTAGAGAGAATGTTGATATAAGGATTTCAAATGGTGTAATAGACTGTATTGGTGATTGTCCCCCTCAAGGATATGAAGTAGTTGATTGTAGGGGTAGGATAGTTTATCCATGTCTATCAAACCCGTATATACCATTAGATAGTCTAGTGTCTAGGCTTGGTGTAAGTATAGATAGAGTTGTTGAAATAGCTTGTATTGAATCAATACTCCATGGTATAACAAATATAGTTTTTGACGGCATATCTAGTTTAGATAGTAAGTACTGTAAACTCATAGACTCTTATGTACTTATAAAACCAGGTAGGGATGTTTCTAGTAAAGAAGTTTTTGGAATTAGTTTAGAAGGGTATAGTGTTGAGGAGTGGTCTAGGATAGTAAATTCTCTAAATAGTGGTACTAGGTTATTTATACCATTTCTAGTTAGTAGAAGAGAGCCCTTCTACTTTAAAAGAACGTATAATGAATGGCCTTTTACATACCTAGATAATATAGGGTTATTTAGTAAGGGTCTAGAGTATATCTTCATTTACTTAAACTGGTTATCTAGCATGGATTTAGAAGTTATTAGTAGATATAGGGATAGAGTTAAGGCTATAGTATCTCCATCTAAGACACTATGGGCTTCAACAGGTGGTTTTACACCAGTATATGAGATCTATGGTAAAGGCTTATGGATTGGTTTAACAACTAGTGGTTTAAACTCTAGTATAGTTGATGAAATGAGGCTTCTCTACCTACTCTACAAGTACAATTATTGGGATGAAAGACTTGACAGCTTTATGGTTTGGAGGATATTAATGAATAATAACGACTTGTTTAGCACACCTAAAACTGTTTTAGAAGGGCTAGAGGCATGTATTGTTGTATCTAGTATACCCGGTAGCCTATATAGTGTTGAAGGCTTGGTCTATAACTCTAATAGTGTTAAACCAGAGTATGTTGTCTATAAGGGTAAAGTACTATTAGAACCTAGTACTAGGTATGAGTTAGAAGAGAGATACTATAGCATTATGCCTAGTGGTTAACTGTGAAGTCTATTAAGAAGCTATACTACTGGCTTGGTTTTTCAGCTGTATCTATATCTATTGCTTCAACAGTTCTCTCAATAACACTGTATATTCTAGGCTATGGTTTTGAATACATGGCCTATACAATAGTATGGGCTATAGTATTTGCTATAAACTATGTTGTTTGGAGGAAGCCTCCAAGAATAGTTAATAGTAATGCTAGTATAAGTACTAGATTAGTATCTAGTGGAGATGAAAGCATGTCTAGACGTGAACCATGTTTTTGTGGAGAACTACGTGAACTAGCCGAACTTGTAATGATACTGTATACTCTAAAATCAACAAAAGGCTCTGGACTAGAGTATAGCTTAGCTTTAAGAACAACTAGTCTTCTTGATAAAATAGGTTCTCTAAAGAATCTGTTAGAGGATAAATGTGGTAGTGAATGCTCTAGTAAGTTAGACAAGATACTTTCTAAAGAGATTTGTGAAGAAAATGTTGCTGATTTTCTAGAATCCTTGAATCAGTGTATGATCAAATATGGCTGTTTCAGTAATATCGTAGAATCTTATGAAGAAAATGCTTGAATTAAAGGTGTATAGACTTTGCAGCTAATACACTTAGCAGATACTCATCTTGGTAAACAACAGTATGGTTACGAGTTTAGAGAATTTGATGGATATGAACTATTTAGAGAAGTTATTGAGAATGCTATAAGAGATCATATAAGATTGGTAGTTATATCTGGAGACCTCTTTGATGAACCAAGACCACGTAACAGAGCTTTAAGAAATGTCATTAATTGTTTTAAAGAACTTTCAAATCACGGTGCTAAAGTAGTCCTTATACCGGGTGATCACGATTATCCTAAGAGAAGGGATACTCTACCGCTTTATGTATTAGAGGATGTACTAGATAATGTTGTATTACTTGGTGTACCTACTAGTAAGCGTGAGTTTCGTACAAGGTATGTCTCTAAAGAGTATGGATTAGTGTTCTATGCACTACCCTATATACCTTTTAAGAAGCGTGCTCGTGAACTTATACCAGGTTTTCTAATAGATGCTACTAACTTCTTTAGAGAGAATGGTGGTTTAAAACATATACTTTTAGCACATTATAGTGTTAAAGAGTATCTACCATTTGATGCTGTTTTAGAAATAGGTGATATACCAGGGGTAACCTATGCTGCTTTTGGACACATACACAATCGTGTAAAGACTCTCTTACCTAAAGGAGGTGTTCTAGCTTATCCAGGTAGTATTGACATATTTAGTGTTAAGGATATAGTTGATTGGAGAGAGCATGGTAAGGGATACAATATTGTTGATCTATCTAAAGAACCCGATCCTTCTATGATTGAGTGGGTAGACTTAGATATAAGGAGACAATACGTCTATGAAGTATCTAGTGATAAGCTTATGGATGTTTTAGAGTGGATTAATAGAGAGTTAGAGAGTGTTTCTAAAAAGCCAGTGATAGTCCACTTAACTATAAGGGCTAAGCCTAGTTCTAGAGTTGATATAAGCCGTGTTGTAGAGAAGATTCCACAAGAACTAGCAGTTATAAGATATGATATAAGGTATGTTGAGGAGGGAGAGAGTGTTAAAGTAGATTATAGTATAGAGTATGATGAAGTAGATACTTTAGCTAAGTACATGGGTTCTTCACGTGAAGTAGCACAGCTAGTTTATGAGATTGTTGAAGCTATAGCTTCTGGAACAGCTTCTAAAGAATATGTTGAAGAGAGGTTGGAGAGAATAGCAGATTTATGGAGGACAAGTAGTTTGTTAAAGGGAATGGAGAGAGGAGATGAAGTTAGGGAAAGAATTGAGAAGCTGAAGAAGGATCTGATGCAATATCTTACAAGTGGGTAATTAGTGGTATTTAATATAGTGTAAATGGCTATAGAGTAGTTTAGGTAATATATAGTGGTGTGATAGTTAGAATAGTTGATAAACTTATAGATATAATATTTCCTAGTAGAGTAGGGTGTTTAGGTAATGGTTTTAGTAGTCCATAGTGTTAGATTGAAGGATTTCATCAACCACGAAGATACCTTGATAGAGTTTCCAACAGGTGTTACAGCTATTGTTGGAGATAATGGTGTTGGTAAGACAAGCATTATTGATGCTGTAATAGTAGCTTTTGGAGATAAAGAAGATGTTAGAGTACGTGGTAGGAAGTCTAATCTTGTTAGACACGGTGCTTCTAAAGCATCCATAACTGTAGAGTTCCTTATTGGTAATAAGAGGTATTGTGTTGAAAGGACGGTGTCTCTAAAAGAGACTGAGCTCCCAGCCGATAGAAAGCTATTTGAATACGTTAATGGTAAGAAAAAGCTTCTAGTAATAGGGTCACGTGTGCTTGATGAACTATATAGGGTTATGGGTGTTAAACCTAAAACCATAAACACAGTAGCTGTCCTTAGACAAGGTAGGCTCCATGAGCTAATAGCACTATTCTCATCAGGTAAGAAGGTTAAGAAAAAGGAGTTGATTGATGAACTACTTGACTTATACAAGTATCGTGAAGCTTATGAGAAAATAAAAGATTTACTAACATATTATGTTGAAACACCGGACAAAGCTAGATTAAAGATCTCTCCTACAAGAAATGATGTTAACAACTTATTTAGACTTATAGAACAGTCTAAGAATAAAATAGGTGTTCTTAGTAGAGAAATAAGTGATCTTAAAGTAAGACTTACTGATATGAAGAAAGAGTATAGTACTGTTGAAGAGAAGATAGAGAATATTGTAAATAAGGTTAATATGTTTAAGAGTAGGAGAGACGAGCTCTTAAGAGAAGTCAATATACTGTACGAGAAGAATAGAAGGCTAAAAGAACTATACGTAGAGAAGGATAGATTAGAGAAGGAGTTAAAGGAATTACTAGCTCAAGAAAATGCTCTTGTTGAAAGAATTAAGTTGTTAGAGAAATACGTTAAACTACATGATATAGTTGTCTCTATAGAGAGTTTAATGAAGGATTATAGTATGGCTGTTAAGGAGAAAGAAGAGTATGAGGAAATCTATAATAAACTTAAAAGAGTTAAAGAACTAGATGCTATAGGTGTTAAAGAGAAACTATCTAAATACAATAGACTTAAAGAAGAACTTGTTAGTCTAAATGCTAGATTAGAACAGTTGTTAAAACATAAGGACAGTATTGTAGGTGAGATAAGTAGTGTTAAGAAGGAAGTTGATAGTGTTGATAAGGAGGTTGAGAGTTATTTAGAGAGGATTAAGGGTAGAAAGCTAGAGGATCTCGATGGAGCTATTAGTAAAGTTGGTGAGGAGAAGGCCAAGTTGATGAATAGAATTGAGGAGTTGGAGAACATTATTGATGCACTAAACAAGGCTGAAGCAGTATGTCCTGTATGTAAGAGAAGGCTTACTAAAGAACATCGTGAAAGGTTGTTAAAGGAGAATACTAGTGAGTTAGAGTTTTTGAAGAAAAAGCTTATGGAAGTTGATAATAGGTATAAAGAACTTGTTGAAGAAAAAGCTGAGCTAAAAACCTTGTATGACGGGTTAAATAGCCTTAGATCTCGTAGAGAAGCTCTTATAGATAGTCTTAAGAAGAAGGAAGCAGAGTTGTCTAGGATAAGTAGTGAATTAAAGGATTTGAGGGAGAGAAAGGAGTCTGTGGAAAGAGAGATAGATGTTTATGAAAGAGAGAATATTGAAGAACTTGGTAGGGAGTATGAAGTACTTATTGCTACGCTAGATAAATATGGTGTTAGTGACTTACCTGTTATTGAGGATAAATTATCTAAGTCAAGCATACTTGTTAACAAGATTAAAGAAGATATTGATAGACAATATAGAGTTCTTTCACAAGAACTAGGATTAGACTTAGATACTCTATATAAGAAGTTTGATAAGGTTAAGGAGAAGCTTTCAAAAGCTAGAGAGAAGTATGATAAGGCTTTAAATACTCTAAACAATGAGATAAAGCCCTCGATTAGGTCATGTAGGGATCAGTTGGCTAATATAGTAGATGAGATCAAGGTTATTGAAGAAGAGGTTAAGGAGAAGGATCTAGATTCTATGGAGAGAGAGCTTAAGATTGTTGAAGAAGAGCTTTCTAAAGTTGAAGAAGAACATAGGAGTCTCTATGGTAAGAAGGAGAAGTTGGAAGCACTTATAGGTGAGTATGAGGGTAGGGTTAAGGAGAGGGAAGAGGAGCTTAGTAGACATAGATCCTTTGTTGATAAGGCAATGCGTATCTACAGGATAGTTTCAACAGCGTATCGTCTACGTGAAGAAGTTATACGTATAGATAGAGCTCCAGAAGCTATTCGTTCAAAAGCACTACGTGTTATAGAGGAAGAGGCTAGCCGTATATTAAACAGCTTTGAACTAGACTATACTGTTTTAAGGATAACTGATGACTTAGACATAGTTGCTTCATCACCATATACAACACGTAGTTTACCAGAGCTTAGTGGTGGTGAACAAGTAGCTGTTATCATAGCACTTATACTAGCGCTTCACCGTGTCGTTAGCAAGGGTAAGCTTGGACTACTAGTTCTTGATGAACCAACTATACACCTTGATGAAGAGCGTAGGAGAAAGCTTATAGAGATATTTAAGAACTTCCGTGGTGGACACATTATACCACAACTCATAGTTATAACGCATAATCGTGAAGTAGAAGATGCAGCTGATCAAGTTTATGAGGTTACAAAACAAGCTAATGGAGTATCTAGAGTTAAACCTATCTAGTTTCTCTAAACTCTATCCTCCACTTATCTCTAGCCTTACTAACTACTGGTATAGTTTCTCTAGCCTTATAGACAAGACCTGTATCAATAGTGTACTCTATATAGTCTTCTCTAAAACCTAGATCAACTGCTTTAACACCATAGGGGTCAACAACCATGCTCCTACCGACATACCCTCTACCACACTGGTCAACAACTACAACCCAATAAGTATTCTCGTGAGCACGGCTACGGGCTAGAAACTCTAGAATCTCCTCCTTAAGCGGTCCCTTAACCCAACCACTATGAACTATAACAAGTTCTGCTCCATAGAGAGCATACCGTCTAAACAGCTCTGGAAACCTTATATCAAAACATATTGCTACACGTATCCTAACTCCATTAATAACAACTTCTTCAGACAGTGTATCTCCTGGTATAAAGTAGTCTGACTCTCTATAACCATAGGCGTCAAACAAGTGTATCTTACGGTAGATGAGTTCTCTAGAACCATCTGGTTTGACTAAAACACTAGAACTATAGCATTTTGGTGGCGAGCTCGTCTTCTCAATAAAGTGTGTTAGTATGTGTATTCCATACTTTACAGCTAGACAAGACAAGCTATCTAGATAAGTGCTGTTATTAAGAGTTCCAGCAATACTGTATATATCAACTGGTTTTAAACCACCCAGTATATTGATCATGGAATACTCTGGTAAAACAACTAGATCGGCTTGTACATGTCTCTTATTAAGAAGCTCTAGTATTTTATTTACATTGTCTTTTAAATTAGATGTTGAACTAAATTGGAGTATTCCAATAACTATACTCATAACCCGTTCACCTATCTTACCTATACTGTTGAAGTAGCATGTTATGGTTCTAGTATGTATATAATCGTGTACTCAAACTATTATTTATAGTTCTTAAAGATATAAAAATGGCTCCTCTGTAGCTATTACGGAAAACTAATAAGTAGTTAAATAGATATAATATGGTGTAATTCTAAGTGTAAGGCTATTTACACATAGGGTGAACATATTTGACGGGTAGATATAGAGCCGTATCTAAATATGCTGTTGCTATAATAGTTGTTGTAATAATAATAGTAGCGATTATTGCTGCAGTATATATGATGCCTAAAGAGGAAGCTGCTACTCCTACAACTACATCTCCTACAACTACTCCTACTACACCACCTAAGGCTATAGAGCTTACTGGTGATTTTGAAAAGGATGTTGTAGAAGTTGGTAAGGCGTTGGAAGCTAATGGTATATCTGAAGTTAAGTATAGTGTATGGGGTGCGGGTGATCCTAATAGTGTTATGAGAGTTTATGGTATAGTTGAGGTAGCTGAACGTATAAACAAGATCTGGGAGGAGAATGGTGTAAATGTAAGGATAACGATTACTGATAAGAAGTATGATGCTGACTTTAAAGCTCAGTATGAAGAATATCTTAGTAAGCAGCCTCTTGGACAAGCAGGTGACTTCTTTGTAAACTCTTATGTATTTATATCAGTTCTTGCTAAAGAGGGATATATCCTCGATATAACAGATTATGCTAACAAGTATAGTAGCTTATTAGAAGACTTCTACTCAACACTACTAGATGCTATGAAGTATAAGGGTAGAATGTATGGACTACCACAAGATACTGAAGCTAGGCCACTATATATAAGAAAGGATGTAGCAGGGTGTACTGGACTAGATCTAAGCAATCTTGATGAGAAAGTCAAGAACGGCGAATTTACATGGAGTGATGTATACAACTGGGCTAAACAAGCTAAGGATAAGGGTTGTGCTGAATGGGGTTTAGTGCATCGTAAAGGCTCAGCTCATCCAGACCTAGTACAGTTCATATATGCTTTTGGCGGAGAACTATATGATCCTGATGAAGACAAGGTTGTTATAGATAAGGAAGCTATATATAAATGGCTATATGTTGAATGGAAGTTTGCACGAGACGGGCTATTGCCAGAGGATATAATGGCTTGGGATTGGGCTAAACAGATACACCCAACAATAGTTAGTGGAAACACATTATTCGATATAGGTGGTACATGGTACTGGACTGAATGGCAGACAAAGGAGTACTACACAGATCCAGAGACTAATGAGACACGTGGGCTAAAGCCAGAAGAGGTTAAGGAATGGTTCTACTACACGTTATTCCCAGCTGGAGAGTCTGGTAAACAGCCAGTAACACTGAGCCAGCCATTTGCATGGATGATAAACTCTAAAGCAGGTCAGCAGAATCCAAAATATGATGATCTTAAAGAGCTATACCACGAACTAGCATTCCTAGTTATAGTTAAAGCTAGTGATCCAGATATAAACGCTATACATAGTATTATTAGCTCACACCTACCAGTACGTAAAGCAGCAGCTAATCTATTAAAGAATAGTACATGGCTTGACAAGCTCAAGAACTTAGAGATAGACTTATGTGACGAAGTTAAGGATGCTATCAAGGATATTGTAGAAGCAACTGTTCATTCAATAAATGCTGAATTCCTAGCTAATGTAGGCTACATGCTTGAATACACAAAGTTTGCTCCATCACATCCAGTCTATCCAAAGGTTGCAGAGTTCTTTGCTGAAGCTGTTGATAAAGTACTACGTGGAGAAATGGATCCTGAGCAAGCTGTTAACTACATTATTGATAAAGTAAACGCTGATCCAGAGATTAAGGCTGAAGTAAAGATTGTTGGCGAAATACCTAGTGGATGGAGTTTTCCATAAAACGGTGATCGGCATTGTTGTATAAACTAAATAATTTTTTTCACAAGCTATATAGGTTTGAAGCACTATTCTTTCTAATACCAGCTCTAATTATCGTCTTCCTATTCTTTATACTCCCTGTAATACTGTCAGTTTATATAAGCTTTACACCACTTAAAAACTGGAATATAGGTAAGTATCTTGGAGAAATAGTTGGGTTTAATAACTACTATAGATTCTTCTACATGATCCAGCATGACCCGGGTACACGAAGTGTCTTCTTAACAACTATAGTATTTATAGCAGTAACGCTTACAATAAACGTTCTTGGAGGATTATTTCTAGCATTAGCAACATTCTTTGTATATGAGAAAGCTTCAGCTTTTATAAGAACTCTATGGCTACTTCCAAGAATGGCTCCAATAGCTGTCTATAGTCTTGTATGGTATTACTTCTTCCACGCAAGCCGTATAGGTACATTAAACTCTATACTCCTATCTATAGGGTTGATAGATAAGCCTATTGATATAGGGCAGAAGATTATACCATGGGGTCCATGGTCTATAATAATATTTGTTAATGGACTCGTTGGCGTAAGTTTTGGAATGATAGTTTTTACATCAGCTATAAACAATATACCTAAAGAACTAGTTATAGCAGCACGTGTTGATGGAGCAACTAACTGGCAGATCTCTCGTAGAATACTCATACCTTTAATGAAATGGCATATACTGTATGTGACTACATGGCAGCTACTAAGTCTATTAACAACTTATGCACACATATTCCTACTTGTAAAATGGAATCTTGTACATAGAGACTATGGTACTACATGGTCTCTCTACATATATAATGCTGCTTTTACTGGAACATTCGATCAGGGTTTGGCAGCAGCTGCTGGCGTTATACTAGTAGTTATTGGTGGAGTGCTTGGATGGATTACACTAAAGATCCTTGGTTTTGATAGAATGATTACTCGTCCTAGAGGTGATATATAGTGTCTCTTAAAGATGTTGAAGTAAGGGGTCGTAAGATAGAAGCTGTGTTATTACTAGCTATCATACTTGCTAGTACACCATTGATTATAGGATTCTCTCTACTCACATTATCAAGTTTTAGTAAGCACATGGTTACAAACTTTGACCCAAACTCTTTCAAGTTCACGTTAATAAACTGGGTTAGGTTTCTAGAGGGTAGGATGGCTATTACTGGTGGTGTACGTATATCAGTAATAAACATTATATTAAATACACTAATTGTAGCACTTGGTGTAGCATTTGTAACAACACTTATAGGCACACTAGCTGGCTACGCTATATCACGTATGAACTTCCGTTACCGTAAACAACTCCTCCTACTCCTACTCCTACTCCACGCTTTCCCGGGTTCAGTACTTATTGTAGGTGTATACCTTATATACATAGTAACAATGCCTAGTAACCCTGAGTTTATAAGATACTATTCACTATTCTATGTAGTAATAGCACGTGCAGCTTTAGAAGTACCCATGGCTATATGGCTTATGAAGGGGTTCTTCGACCTAGTTCCATGGGAGATTGAGTGGGCTGCTATAGTTGATGGAGCATCACGTATAAAGGTTTGGTGGAAGGTTATGCTCCCACTAGTTAAACCAGGTATAGCTGCTATTATGTTGTTCGGTTTTCTAGCTGGATGGCAGGACCTAATATATGTACGTACTTTCCTACAAGAACGTACACTAGCTACTTTTATAGAAGCTAATCTAGAGGCAGAGTATTCCCATATGCCTCTACTAGCTGCTGTTGCAACATTCTATCTCCTACCAACCATAGTGTTCTTTGTTACATCACAAAAGCTCTTACTAAAAGTAACACTAGCTGGTGTTAAAAGGTGATATAGAGTGGTTAGTATAAAGCTTAGAAACGTGACTAAAAGGTTTGGTAGAGTAGTAGCTGTTGACAAAATATCTCTAGACATACTTGATTCAGAGTTCTTCGCACTACTAGGTCCAAGCGGTAGTGGTAAAAGCACTATACTATACCTTATAGCTGGTATCTATAAACCTACTAGTGGGAGAATATACTTTGATCAACAGGATATAACTGATCTCCCTCCTAAAGAGAGGAATATTGGGCTAGTCTTCCAAAACTGGGCTCTATACCCACACATGAAGGTCTACGACAATATAGCGTTCCCACTACGTCTCAAGAGACTATCAGAAGACAATATTTATAGAAAAGTTGTTGAAGTAGCTAAGATGCTTCGTATAAACCATCTACTAGATCGTTATCCATGGCAGCTTAGTGGTGGCCAGCAACAACGTGTAGCTATAGCTCGTGCACTAGTTAAGGAGCCTCTTGTACTACTACTTGATGAGCCTTTAAGCAATCTTGATGCTTTGTTGAGAGTTAGTGTGCGTACAGAGCTTAAGAGGTTGCAGAAAAGCCTTGGTATAACAACAGTCTATGTAACACATGACCAGGCTGAAGCTCTTGCAATGGCTGACCGTATAGCTGTTATTAATGAAGGTAGAGTGTTGCAGGTAGGTTCTCCAGAAGAGGTTTATGGTAAGCCTAGCTGTAGATTTGTTGGAGGCTTCCTAGGTAATCCTCCAATGAATTTTATTGAAGCATCTATTGAGCGTGGTAGAGAGGGTGTCTACCTAGTTATTAATATGGATAAAGTATCTGTTCCAAAACAATACACTAACATACTGTCTAAACTAGAGATTGATAGAGTAGTTATTGGTTTTAGGCCTGAGGACATAGTTATTGAGAAGCAGTGTAGTCCTAGAGATTTCTGTCTCCATGGAGAAGTCTATGCGGTTGAACCACTTGGTAGAGAATATATTGTCACAATAGCTATTGGTGAACACATGGTTAAAGCATTAACACCTAGAGGACAAGTATTTAATGTTGGAGAGAAGGTTTGTGTCTGCCCCTATAGTGAGAAAACAATTTTATTTGATACTAAGACAGAGAAATCACTGGAACAGTTATTGGTGGAAAAACATGGACTATAACATACCTACTGGAGTAGTATGTAGAGAAGAGTATATCGTTAAGAGAGAACATGGAGCAAGGGTTCTTGGCAAAGACTTAGACGTATTATCAACGCCATCAATGATACTGTTTATGGAAGCTACTGCTTGGAAGTGTGTACAGAAGTATCTACTAGATAAACACACTACTGTTGGTACCAAGGTCTGTATTGAACATAAAGCACCAGCTCCTATAGGTGCTAAAATAACTGTTGAATCAGAGCTTATGGAGGTCCATGGTAGAAAGCTAGTTTTTAAAGTAAGGGCTTTATGGAAGGACATCGTTATTGGAGAGGGGGTTCACGAGAGGTATATTGTTGATAAAGACAAGTTTATAAATAAGATAAAGAAGCTTCTAGGAAGCAAGTAGTTTAACAGATATACTTGTTGTATAACTCTTACCCTTATAGACATACTTTATAGTGACAACGTGGTCACTACCAATACCCCACTTATTTGATGGAGAACGTACTTTCTTAACTACAAAGTATTTCTCAACACCCAAGGCTGTTACATTAAATGGTTTGAAATCCTTTACAACATACTTGTCAACAATAATATTTGTAACATTAATTACGTCTCCAACAGTACTTCTCAGCCTAATATAGAGTCTTACTTCATAATCATCTTCACTACCAACAACTGCTAAACGTACATCATCTATAGCTAAATAGTATGCTTCACCAGCTTCTTCACCTAATGGCGGCGTTAGTAGTATGAATATTATTGATATTACAGCTACAGCTATAAATACCAATACCACAGCTACATTCCTATTAATCCTACTAGCCCCCCTCTCCCTACTCATAGCCTAGAACACCTATAGAGAATAATCTATACACAAGACTATATTAATGTGATGTTTATAGGCTTTAGAGCAATTATTTTAGTCTTAGCATTCATCATTTAGAGTAGGTGTATTGTATGGTGTATAGGATTCCTAGACTACTAGACGTTAATGCTCGTTCAAAAATCTTTAGAGAAACCAGTAAACTACTGGTAATCGGTAGGTGTATTGAGTTAGAACATCCAGGAATACTAGAGGATTTTATAAAGAAAGGATATAAGCCATTATCTGTCTGTCTAGAAGCAGAACACCCTAACATGGCTGGTTTTAAACTAGCTGGAATACTAGCACGTGGAGACTATAGTGAAGTAGCAGTACTAACAGTTGATGGAAGCCTCCACTGTACACAACTACACTGGGTTATTGAAGAAGTATTCAAGTTCATGGGTATTGAAGATAGGGTTAAGAGAAGACACTATGTAGTATACAAGGGTGTTGTTAGAGAAATTATGTCTAAAGCAGTTAAGACCTCAAGGTATTTATATAAGGTTGACAATTTATTAAAATCCCTACAGGAAAAGGGTTGATAGGATTATGCATAGACTAGCTTCATCACTAGTAATACTATTGATTATTATAGCAGTTACTCCACTAGACGCTATAGGTGGGTATGAAGATGTAGGGATTGGTACTAAAGAGAGTATACCACAAAACCTTCCATGGTACTTTATAACAGTTTTTGGAGACAACCGTCCAGACGAGTCTGGTGAAGTAGAGTATAACCCTATATTCTATAGAATTGTTGATGAAATGGATTTCATAAACCCCTTTGCTGTAATAGGTGTAGGGGACCATGTGTGGAACGGCTATATTGACCAAATACAGCACTTCATAGAGACTGTAGAAGACCTACCTAATGTATGGGTTGTTGCAGGTAACCATGAATGGAATAACGAGCCTACAGAGACTAGCCGCAACTATGAAGGAGTTATGTATTGGAGACAGCATGTAGCACCAGACCTGTACTATAAAGACGACATACCTGGTTGGAGAATAGTCTTCATAAACCTTAGAGCAGGCTATCCAGTTGATGAGAAATGGAGTTCTGTAGAGAACTGGCTTGTAAACCAAGCATTTAATACAAGTAGAAACCTTATAGTTGTCTTTCATGAACCAGTTAAACCTATAAGAGAAGCTAGTAAAGCTATAAGAGAAGTACAGGATGAGTTAATACCACTACTAAACCAGTATAGACCTAAGATTGTGTTACAGGGGCATAAGCACTGCTATTATGATGGAAGCTATGGTGGTACAATGTACATTATCACTGGCGGTGGAGGTGCTCCAAAGTGTCATAGTAAGCCCTTCCATTTTGTAGTAGTCTATTTAAAACCTAGTGGTGTGTACAAGGTCTTACCTATTGATGCTGAAACATTTAGTTATGATATTGAGAGAAGTAGTAGTGGTGGTAGAGTATCAGTAATTGTTACTGTAAATAACGTAGAGGATGTTTATGGAAACAACTTAATGTATATACCGTTTAGGACAAGTATAACTATAGATGGTGTAGAATATACCGTACTAACACACTTACATAAGGGTTTAAACAATATAACAGCAGTAGATCTAGGGGATCATGTAGAGTTTATTATCAAAACCTATCATAAACTAGGCTATAATACAACTATATACACTTCTAGAGGAGAGGTATATGTCTCAAATACTGTAGGCTATAACGAGCTAGCTGTAATAATTGATAAACGTGGAGGATACATAACTACAACAAAGCTAAGTAGTACTGAAGCAACAGTGCCTCAAACCACATTATCAAGTACTCCTAAAACAACTGTTACAATAACTAAAACAAGTAATACATTAAATACATACATCTCTAAAACCTCTACTAAAACAGAGTCTCAGACAAGTAGAAGCATGCCTTCTACCTCATTTAGCTCTAGTATTACGGAAACGTATAGTAGCTTAGAGAAAAGTAATGCTTCAAATACTAGTGGTATAAGCAATATTGACACTAGTGTATATGTGTTAATAGGTTTAATGTTATTAATAGCAGTACTATCTATAATCCTTAGTAAGAGATCTTAGGAAATTATTCTCTCTCAACACCTAGTTTGTCAAATATACTCTTAACAATTTCCTCAAAAACCCTCATCTTAGGCAACTCACTTAAAGACGATGCTCTAGCAATAAGCTTTATCTCATCTTCTTCAAGAACTACACTAACACCTTCTACTATACTTATTTCATCTAATACTCTACCTATCTCCTCTACAATACTAGGCTTCTCTGAAACAAGATCCTCAATACTATGTATACATACAATACTTACACTACTAGTATCAACATCTATAATAAACTCCTCAACCAGTCCAGAACCTGTAAATAGAAACCACATGGTGTATCCATCAAGGTCTATTCCGTAGTCTTCAAGCCAGTACTTGTTTGTCTCTAGAGCATCTAGAATATACTGTTCTAGATTAGAGTGTGTTATTATACCAAGTTCTAGCATGTCTAGAAAACCTGTGACAAGCTTCTCTAGAACTGGTAGTTCTCCATAATCATGTCTATTAATATAGTCAGCTACTTCATCAAGATCATATAGTATGAAGTCGTTAACAATTCTTGATAGAAACCTATCTAGTTCAACACCATGTTTACTAGTAAATTCTTCTAACTTACCATAAGCTTCATCACTAATGCTTACTAAAACCTCTTTCATAAAGACACCTTAGGTTCTTATACTTGCTAATCCATAGTTATGGTATAGGTTGCTATATATACTTAAAGTCTTAACTAACTATTATTGAGATGGATGAGTATGGAGTTTAAGAGATACGAGATCCTTATTAGAGAGCTTTCAAGACACTATCAAGCATCTGACGAGATCGAGTATACTTTTACATTTAAAATACTATTCCTAGCTCCACTACTAGCCCTTCTATACATATTGTCTATAATACTACGTGTTCTAGGCTTTATAAGTGGGGATCACTATGTAGTAGTACAGTCTATAGCTTTACTGCTTGGTTTAACTGTATCATTTATCTATATATCTACTATATATTCTTGGAACAAGCATGTTGAGAGAATATCTCTATTATTTAGGACAACAAGAGATCTACTGGATACACTGTTTGGTAATAGAGTTGAAAATGTTGTAAAAGATATAGATGCTTTATCAGTAAGTGTTAGGAAAATGAGCTACTACTGGATTATCCCGCAATTAACTCTAGCTCTCTTAATGGCTAGTCTAGATATATTATTGGCTGTAGTATCGTTTACCATATATACTATAGTTATATGCTTTAACACACTAGTTCTCAGAAAAACACTTTACGAACACTTAGTTATTGAAACAAAGTTTCTAGATAATATTATGAAAGCTCTAGACTCTCGTTTAGAAGGATTTGAAGAACTTGTTATAGAGCCTTTAAACATTACGTCTATAATACTATCTATTGTAACACTAGGTGTTTATGTATATGTTCTATTAGCCAAGTTGAATAAAAGGCTTAGAGAACACTATCTAAGACATAGAGATGTTGAAACAAATCTGTTGCTAAGGATACTGAGAGTTAAACCACCAACTACTTAGAACCATGCCATGGAGTATTGAATATAGCATAGATCTCTGTAGCACGTTTCTCACCAATACCTTCAACACGCATAAGGTCAAGTATACTAGCGTTAGCTATAGCTTTCAAGGTCTTAAAATGCTCTAATAACTTACGAGCTAGAGTAGGCCCTACAAGTCCTTCAGCTACATAGAGTATCCGTTTGTGTAGACTTAGAGGCTTCTTCTCAACTCTCAATCTATAAACACGTTTCTCACTTGTCCTACCAAGACTCTTAGCTTTAGCAATAAGCCATTCTATAGTAGCCTTCTTATTAGGAGTATTTATAACTGGTACGTTATAATCTAACAGAATAGTGTCGATAACCCGTAGCACACTCTGAATCCTCCAACCCCTATACTTCTCAACAACGCCAAGCCATCCCTCAAGAACAATGAAAGGCTGATAGCCATCAGAATCAGCTGCTTCTCTCAACAACTTTGTCTGTTCCCATACACGGTTGTCACGAATACTGTTAAGGAAGTCACTTACAGTCTTCCTTTCAACAAGTAATGGCTTCCTGTCATTAGGTGCAAGTAGTAGGAAATCACCAGCTTTAAGAACTTGTATAGCAACTTTTAAACCACGTCTCTTAAACTCGTGTTCAAACTCTGGATGCTTACTATGTTCACGTGAGTCAACAATTATATCAATAGGTGTAAGTAACTGTAAACCCATACACTCTACACCACTAGTCTATCTAGTACTGCTATAAGTTTCTAAAAAACTATACACATTACTAAATAGCATATACTAAGAAGCTTTCAGAGATAATACTGAAACACTTATAAGAGTACCTAAGATCTCTATTTTAAACCATAGTATAGTGTGTCAACCTGGTTTCCCCATGTATTTCTAGAACGTATTCCTTATATTAGCTATGGATTGTTTAGAACTAGTTAAGTTGTTTAAGATAGAATATTGCTGGATCTCTGAAAATACTTGATTGTATAGTATTGTGTAATAGTATTTGTTAGCATTAAGGAGTGAGAGGAAAATACTTAGAGCTATAATGAACTAGTCTATAATGTCTATACACATTCTATACACAAGGGTATTGTTAGTTTAGTTATAGGTAAACTATACACTTTATAAACTATAATAGCTATGGAGTTTTCTTTCACTTTAAATATTAATATTGATGCACTAGTATCTAAG